>NZ_ALPM01000064.1:0-4984 GCF_000294595.1 Arthrobacter sp. TB 23
CCCGCCACCCCTGGGCCGCGAGCAGGCGGACCGTGGCCTGCCCAATGCCGGTGCTGGCTCCGGTAACAACTGCTGCTCGCTGCGCTGGCGTGATCTGGGTGGAAGTCATGGATCCAACTTATCGTGAAACAATTGCCGGTATGGCTGAACACACTCCGGGCACAGACACGCCCGCAACAGTAAATGTCCCTGACAAACCGGTTCTTGAGGGTCTCGAGTCCCGGCTCGCCGCACAGTGGCGGGCGGATGGTACCTACACCTTCGACCCCGAGACGTCCCGGGCGGAGGTGTATTCGATTGACACTCCCCCACCCACGGCATCAGGTTCGCTGCACGTAGGCCACATGTTCTCGTACACCCAGACCGACGTCGTCGCCCGGTATCAGCGGATGCGCGGCAAGAACGTGTTCTACCCGATGGGGTGGGACGACAACGGTCTGCCCACTGAACGCCGCGTCCAGAACTACTATGGTGTGCGCTGCGACCCCTCGGTCGCCTACGACGCCGGCTACACCCCTCCCGCTGAGCCGCCCAAGAACCAGCGCGACTTCGACGCCGTCTCGCGCCGGAACTTCATTGAGCTGTGCGAGGAGCTCGCGGTCCAGGACGAACTGGTGTTTGAAAACCTGTTCAGCACCCTCGGCCTCTCGGTTGACTGGAACCTGACGTACCGCACCATCGACGACACGTCCCGTGCCGTCAGCCAGCGCGCGTTCCTGGAGAACCTCGCCGGCGGCGACGCGTACCTTGCCGAGGCTCCCACCCTCTGGGACGTCACGTTCCGCACGGCAGTGGCACAGGCCGAACTCGAAGACCGGGAACAGCCGGGCGCCTACCACCGGATCGCGTTCCACACCCCCGGTGGGGAGAAGATCTTCATCGAATCGACCCGCCCGGAACTTCTGCCCGCCTGCGTGGCGTTGGTGGCGAATCCCGACGACGAGCGGTATCAGCACCTGTTCGGCACCACTGTCACGTCGCCGCTGTTCGACGTTGAGGTTGAAATCAAGGCGCACCCGCTGGCGAAGCCCGACAAGGGCACCGGCATTGCCATGATCTGTACCTTCGGTGACCTCACCGACGTCATCTGGTGGCGTGAGCTGCAGCTGCCCACCCGCGCCATTGTGGGCCGCGACGGCCGGATCCGCTCGGAAACCCCCGAGTGGATCAGCACGGAGAAGGCACAGGAAAACTATTCGGCCATCGCCGGGAAGACCGTTTTCAGCGCCAAGGAAGGCGTCGTTGCTTTGCTGCGCGCCAGCGGGGAGCTGGAGGGCGAGCCAAAGAAGGTGGTCCACCCGGTCAACTTCTACGAGAAGGGCGACAAGCCGCTCGAGGTTGTCACCAGCCGCCAGTGGTACCTCCGCAACGGCGGCCGCGACGAGGCCAAGCGGGAGAAGCTCATCCAGCGCGGCCGGGAGATCGACTTCCACCCCGCGTTCATGCGGTCCCGGTACGAGAACTGGATCGAAGGACTCAACGGCGACTGGCTGGTCTCCCGGCAGCGTTTCTTCGGCGTCCCGATTCCGGTCTGGTACCGCCTCGACGCCGACGGGGAGCCTGACTACGAGGCTCCGATCGTGCCGACCTACGAGGCACTTCCCGTGGACCCGGCAGCCGAACCGGCTCCCGGCTTTGAGGAGAGCGCCCGCAACCAGCCGGGTGGTTTTGTCGGTGAGAACGACGTGCTGGACACGTGGGCGACGTCGTCGCTGACGCCCCAGATTGTGGGCGGCTGGCCGAAGAACCCCGACCTGTTCGCGAAGGTCTTCCCGTTCGATCTTCGACCGCAGGGCCACGACATCATCAGGACCTGGCTGTTCTCGAGCGCCGTCCGCGCCGATTCGCTGCAGGATTCGGCACCGTGGCGCCATGCCGCGCTGTCCGGCTGGATCCTGGACCCGGATCGCAAGAAGATGTCCAAGTCCAAGGGCAACGTGGTGGTCCCCACCGACGTGCTCGAGGAATTCGGGGCCGACGCCGTCAGGTACTGGGCTGCCTCAGCCAAGCTGGGCGCCGACACGGCCTATGAGATTGCGCAGATGAAGATTGGGCGGCGGCTGGCCATCAAGCTGCTGAACGCGTCGAAGTTTGTGCTGAACCTTGGTGCCACCGAGCACACGGTCCTCACCGATGACACCTCGGTGGTCACGAACCAGCTGGATTTGTCCCTGCTGGCTCAGCTGGGACAGGTCATCGACGCGTCGACTGCCGCGTTCGAGAAGTATGACTACGCCAAGGCTCTGCAGCTCAGCGAGACGTTCTTCTGGTCCTTCACGGATGACTACGTGGAGCTCATCAAGGACCGCGCCTACGGTGCTGCCGGTGAGGCCGAGCAGGCGTCGGTACTGGCCACCCTCGCGACCACTCTCGATGCGATGCTGCGGATGTTCGCGCCGTTCCTTCCCTTCGCTACCGAGGAGGTCTGGAGCTGGTGGCGCAGTGGATCGGTGCACCGGACCGAATGGCCGACGTCGGGCCACCTCGCCGGAACCATCCGCACCGCCGATACCGGCGTGTTGGGCACAGTGGCGCTCGCCCTCGGCGGCATCCGCCGGTCGAAGTCCGAGGCGAAGGTGAAGCAGCGCACCGAGGTGCTCAGCGCCGTCGTCAACGGCTCTGCTGCGCAACTGCGCCAGCTCAACGCCGGCCTGAACGATCTGCTGGCGGCAGGCAATGTGCGCGAGCTGCACCTGGCCGAAGCCGAGGGTGAGCTGTCGGTGTTCGAGGTGGAACTGGCTCCAGTCGAAGCGGTCTAGCCTGCAGCTGACGCAATCCTGAAAGAGGGAGGCCCCGCAGACCGATTCGGTCTGCGGGGCCTCCCCCTCTTTTTCGGTTACTGCTAACTAGTCGAAGGAAGGGCTCTCGGTGCGTGAGCGTTTCAGTTCGAAGAATTCCGGGAATCCGGCGAGCATGACGGCGCCGTCGAAGATGCGTCCTGCGTCTTCGCCCCGGGGGATGCGGGTCAGGACGGGGCCGAAGAAGGCCGTGCCGTTGAACGCGACCACGGGGGTGCCGACTTCATCGCCCACCCGGTCAATTCCGTCCTGGTGCGAGGCGCGGAGCTGGGGGTCGTATTCCTCGCTGGTGGCGTAGTCCGCGAGTTCGGCGGGAAGTCCGACTTCCTCGAGGGATTCGCGGATCACTGCAGCGAAATCCTGGTTCTTTCCCTGGTGAATCCGGGTGCCCATTGCATCGTAGAGCTTCTTGATGTTGTCATCACCGTGGAGTTCAGCTGCGGCAACGATGACCCGGACGGGCCCGTAGGCCTGCTTCATGAAGTCCTGGTATTCCTGGGGAAGATCACGGCCGTCGTTGAGCACGGCCAGGCTCATGACATGCCAGTCCACCTTGATGCTGCGGACCTTCTCCACTTCCTCAATCCACCGGGAGGTGATCCAGGCGAAGGGGCAGGCGGGATCAAACCAGAAATCGGCCTTTTGGACATTGTCGGCGGGAACAATCGTTTCAGTCATATTCCCTACAACCCGGGTACCAACCGGCGTATTCCGGCCGGACGCCGAAATTTCCGGCGTTAGGCCGACTTGTTCCGGCGTTAGGCCGACTTGTTCCGGCGCTTCGCAACGACGTCGTGCGAGATCAGCGTGGGTTCCGCCTTCTTGGCGACCACATCTTCAGTGATGACAACCGTGGCAATGTCATCCCGGCTGGGCAGGTCGAACATCACGGGCTGAAGGACTTCCTCCATGATGGCGCGCAACCCGCGGGCCCCGGTTCCCCGTTCGAGCGCCTGATCGGCGATGGCCTCGAGAGCCTTCGGCTCAAAGGTGAGCTCGACGCCGTCGAGCATGAACATTTTCTGGAACTGCTTGATCAGGGCGTTCTTCGGTTCGGTCAGGATCTGCATCAACGACTTTTGGTCGAGGCTGGTCACCGTGGTGATGACCGGCAGACGTCCGATGAACTCGGGAATCAGGCCGAACTTGAGCAGGTCCTCGGGCATAACGTCGCCGTAGCTGGCTTCCTCACTCTTGAGTGAGGACAACGGGGCGCCGAAGCCGATCCCCTTGCGTCCCGCACGGGAGCCGATGATCTCTTCCAGGCCAGCAAATGCACCCGCAACGATGAACAGGACGTTGGTGGTATCGATCTGAATGAATTCCTGGTGCGGGTGCTTGCGGCCGCCCTGGGGCGGCACCGAGGCGACAGTACCCTCGAGGATCTTCAGCAATGCCTGCTGCACGCCTTCACCGGATACATCGCGGGTGATTGACGGGTTCTCGCTCTTGCGGGAGATCTTGTCGATTTCGTCGATGTAGATGATGCCCTGCTCGGCCTTCTTGACGTCGTAGTCAGCGGCCTGGATGAGCTTCAGGAGGATGTTCTCAACATCTTCCCCCACGTAGCCCGCCTCGGTGAGCGCCGTGGCATCCGCGACGGCAAAGGGGACGTTCAGCCGGCGGGCCAGGGTCTGCGCGAGATAGGTCTTGCCGCAGCCGGTGGGGCCGATGAGGAGGATGTTCGACTTGGCGATCTCCACGTCCTCGGCAGGCACCGCGTCGGAGAGGTTTCCCGTGCTCCGCGGGGCATGCCCGGACTGGATCCGCTTGTAGTGGTTATAGACGGCGACGGCGAGGGACCGCTTGGCGGGTTCCTGACCGATTACGTATTCCTGCAGAAAATCGAAGATCTCGCGGGGCTTCGGAAGCTCGAAGGTGCCAAGGTCAGCTACCTCGGACAGCTCTTCCTCGATGATCTCGTTGCAGAGATCGATGCATTCATCGCAGATGTACACACCCGGGCCGGCAATTAGCTTCCGGACCTGCTTCTGGCTTTTCCCACAGAAAGAGCACTTAAGCAGATCTGTGCTCTCACCAATGCGAGCCATGTGTCAGTCCCCTTACGTGGATCTGTTGAAATCGACACCCGATATCCGAGCTGATGGAACCGGGCTACCTTCCACTCTAGGACAATTGGCGCGGCTATGAAGCACCAAAAGGCCCGTGGTGCGATTGTTTCGCAC
>NZ_ALPM01000065.1:0-85334 GCF_000294595.1 Arthrobacter sp. TB 23
GGCTTGTTGATCTTCGGTGGGCTGATCTTGCGTGACGTCAGAACTTCGTCCACCAGGCCGTACGCCTTGGCGTCGGCGGCGGTGAGGATCTTGTCGCGTTCGATATCGATGTTGACCTGCTCGGCGCTCTTGCCACTGTGCAGGGCCAGCGTGTCCTCCAGCCAGGTGCGCATCCGCATCACTTCGTTGGCCTGGATCTCCAGGTCCGACGCCTGACCACCCTGGCCGCCGCCAAGGGCCGGCTGGTGGATCAGGACACGGGCGTTGGGAAGTGCAAGCCGCTTGCCGGGGGCCCCTGCCGCGAGCAGCACGGCTGCAGCGCTGGCAGCCTGGCCGAGGCAGACGGTCTGGATTTCAGGGCGGATGAACTGCATGGTGTCGTAAATTGCGGTCATGGCCGTGAACGATCCACCCGGCGAGTTGATGTAGAGCGTGATGTCGCGCTCTGGATCGGTCGACTCAAGCACCAGCAGCTGGGCCATCACGTCGTCGGCCGATGCATCGTCAACCTGCACGCCGAGGAAGATGATGCGGTCCTCGAAGAGCTTGGTGTACGGGTCCTGGCGCTTGAACCCGTAGGGGGTGCGCTCTTCGAACTGGGGAAGAACGTAGCGGTTGGACGGCATCTGCGGTGCGGCGCCGCCTGCTGCGGCTCCAAAATTGTGGTTCATGGTCTCTCCTGGGTGATCTCTGCTGTGGTGGGTGGGGCGCAGGCGCAGCGACTTAGTCGCGCTGCGTTCCGCCGCCGCCGGATACCGTGTTGGCGTGCGCAGCGATCTTGTCGAAGAAGCCGTATTCCAGGCCCTCCTGCGCAGTGAACCACTTGTCGCGGTCGTTGTCCTTGAGGATTTTCTCGACCGTCTGCCCGGTCTGCTCTGCCGTGAGTTCAGCCATCACGCGCTTCATGTGCAGGATCAGTTCGGCCTGGATCCGGATGTCCGACGCCGTTCCACCGATGCCGCCGGAGGGCTGGTGCATCAGTACCCGGGCGTGAGGGGTCGCATAGCGCTTGCCCTTGGTGCCCGAGGAGAGGAGGAACTGTCCCATCGACGCCGCAAGCCCGGTGGCGACGGTGACCACGTCGTTCGGGATGAACTGCATGGTGTCGTAAATGGCCATTCCCGCGGTGACCGACCCGCCGGGCGAGTTGATGTACAGGAAGATGTCTTTGTCCGGGTCTTCAGCTGACAGGAGCAGCAGCTGGGAGCAGATGGCGTTGGCGTTGTCATCCCTGACCTCTGAGCCGAGCCAGATGATGCGCTCTTTCAGGAGCCGGTTATAGATGTAGTCATCCCGGCCAGCGGGGTCTACGGTCGCCATGGTCGGGGTGGTGGGTTCGATTGCCATTGGAAGTTAGCCTCTCACTCTGGTTGGTCTACCGGGTGCCGGTAGCCGACCGTTTGTCTCTCATTGGACAGTAACTTGTTTGGGGGTCCGTTTGATCCCGCTGCGGAGGCTGTTCGCTGACGGCGCACCAGAGCGGGGGCTGCGGAACTTAACGGCCGAGGGCCGTCCTCCCGGGTGGGAAGACGGCCCTCATTCGTCAATGGTGGGGCTATGCCTTGCTGGACTCTTCGTCAGCTGCAGCCTCGGCCTTGGCTGGCTTTTTCGGAGCCGCCTTCTTCGCAGCAGGCTTCTTCTCCGCAGCTGGCTTCTTTTCAGCGGCTGGCTTCTTCTCCGCAGCGGGCTTCTTCTCAGCGGCAGGCTTCTTGGCTGCAGGAGCTTTCTTCTCAGCGGCCGGCTTCTTGGCTGCTGGGGCCTTCCTGGCCGGCTTCTTCTCAGCGGGCGCCTCGGATGAGTCGTCAGCTTCATCGCCGGGGCGAACGAAGTCGCTCAGGTCAACAACGGATCCGGAGCTGTCCGTGACGACTGCCAGTTCAAGGACCTTCGCCAGTGCCTTACGACGACGGACCTCTCCGACAATCATCGGAACCTGACCGCTCTGATCCAGCATCTGAGCGAACTGGTTCGGCTCCATGCCGTACTGGCCGGCGGTCGACACGATGTAATCGATCAGCTCCGGCTGGCTGACACCGATTTCTTCCTTCTCGGCGATCGCGTCGAGGATCATTTCGTTGCGGAACGCCTGCTCGGTGTTCTCGCGAATCTCGGTGCGGTGCTCTTCGGTGTCGTGACCCTCGGCGTTGGCGTGGGCGTTTTCACCGGTGAAGTGCTGTTCCAGCTGATCCTCGATGAAGGCTGCTGGGACGGGGACCTCGATGAGCTCGATGAGCTTCTCAAGAACCAGGTCACGAGCTTCAACGCCCTGCTTGGTGACCTTCTCTTCGGCTGCGCGCTTGGTGAGGTCGGCGCGCAGTTCAGCGATGGTGTCGAATTCGCTGGCAAGCTGGGCGAAGTCGTCGTTAGCTTCGGGGAGTTCGCGCTCCTTGACGGCGCTGACCTCAACCTTGACCTGCGCCTTGTTGCCGGCGTTCTCGCCGTTGGCCAGCGTGGTCTCGAAGATGGCGTCCTCGTCGGCGCTGAGCCCGGTGACGGCTTCGTCCATGCCCTCAAGCATGGTGCCGGAACCGATCTGGTAGGACACGTCCTGCGCAGCGTCAACCTGCTCGCCGTCGACCGTTGCTACCAGGTTTACGGTGAGGAAGTCACCGTCGGCGGCGGGACGATCAACCGCGGTGAGGGTACCGAACCGGCCACGCAGCTCGTCAAGAGCCTTGTCGACGTCGGCGTCGGATGCCTCTGCAGCTTCGACGGTCACTTCGAGACCCGAGTACTCGGGAAGGGTGATCTCCGGGCGGACATCCAGCTCGACGGTGAACAGGAGCTGTCCATCCTTGGCGGCGGGATCCGGCACTTCGGTGATCTCAACCTCTGGGCGGGTCAGGGGACGGATTCCCGTTTCCTGAACGGCGCTCTGGTAAAAGTCATTCAAACCATCGTTGATTGCGGTTTCGATGACGTAACCGCGACCTACCCGCTGGTCAATCAGCTGGTTGGGGACGCGTCCCTTGCGGAAGCCCGGAACCTGGACCTGGGCGGAGATGGTCTTGTAAGCCGCATCGATGTTTGGCTTGAGCTCCTCAAAAGGAACTTCAACATTGAGCTTCACTCGCGTGGGAGTGAGGTTTTCGACAGCGCTCTTCACGGCGTAGTACTCCTGAATGATTGAAGATGAATGACCACACGGCGCCCGTGGAATTACCGGAACGGCATCCGCGGCGATAATGCAGAGTCGGGGTGACAGGAGTTGAACCTGCGACTTCCTGCTCCCAAAGCAGGCGCTCTACCAAGCTGAGCTACACCCCGTAAGTGCAGCCATTAGTCTACGTAACTTTTGCTCCAGTTGCACATTTGGCTAAACGGCCTTGCTTGTGGTGTAGTTATAGGCGTTCCGACGGCCTGAGCCGCTAAAGTAGTTAGTAGCTTGCTCGGGTTTTTGGGGATGTAGCTTAGTGGTAAAGCCTCAGTCTTCCAAACTGATGATGCGGGTTCGATTCCCGTCATCCCCTCCAGAATGTGGGTAAATTTCCTCAACCCAGTCCAATAAAAAAGCACCCCGCCAACCTGGCGCCGGGTGCTTTTTTCGTTTGACTACCGGGCTGCTAGGGCGCCTGGCAGCCGGGACACCAGAACAATTTCCGCGCCGCCATCTCGGCAACTGCCACCGGCGTTCCGCAGCGGCGGCAGTTCAGACCGGCCCGCCCATAGACGTAATGCGCGTCCTCGCGTTTGACCCGGGACGACGACGAGGATCGATCGGCCGGCGACGTCGTAATAATCCGGCCAGCACGCACTCCGTCCCCCATGATCGCGGCGATGTCCTCCCACAGGACTGTGGCTTCCTCAACGCTGACCGACTTGCCGGGGCGCCACGGGTCCAGCTTTTGCCTGAACAGCGCCTCAGCCCGATAGATGTTGCCTACGCCCGCGATCACCGCCTGATTCATCAGGAGCAGGCCCACCGGGCTGGCGCTCTTGCGCAGACCGGACGCGAACCGGGCGACGTCGTCGGGCGCATCCAGAGCGGCGCTGCCGAGCGGATCGGGGCCAAGGCGGGCGAAGACGGCGTCGCGCTCCGGTTCGGTAATTACCTCACAGGCTGTCGGGCCGCGCAAATCGGCCCAGCCATACTCGCTGACGAGGCGCAGACGGACGGCACCCACGGGAGCCGGCGGCCCGGCGTAGGTGGCGTCGGGGGTACCGGCGACCTCCCGCTCCCCCACCTTGCGCGGCGCACCGATGCTGGACGCGCCCATGAACGACTTGTCGCCGCCAAAGCTCCAGGCACCGTAAAGCCCCAGGTGCACGCGTAGGAAAAGTGTGGGGGTAGGACTTTCGTCGAGACCGTCGGCGAACTCGACGAAGAGTTGTTTTCCATGCGCAGCGGCTCGCACCAACACGCGTCCGTCCAGGCCTGCCGCGCCAGCAGCAAACCGACCCTGTGGGCTGGATGCCGCGACCTGCTGCCCGCCGAACACTGAGGACAGCTGGGACGCCAGCCGGTGAATTGAATGGCCTTCGGGCATGGGACTACAGGTTGACGCTGCCGGTGGTCTCGTAGGCGGCGAGCTGCCCGATCCGCCGCACGTGGCGTTCGGCGTCGCTGAACGGCTCGGCGAGGAACGCGTCAATGATGAGTGTTGCTTCCTCGACCGTGTGCTGCCGTCCGCCGACTGCCACCACGTTGGCGTCATTGTGCTGGCGCGCCAGCTTTGCGGTGTCCAGGCTCCAGGCCAGCGCAGCGCGGACTCCCCGCACCTTATTGGCAGCCATTTGTTCGCCGTTGCCGGATCCACCGAGCACAATGCCCAGCGCTTCGCGCCCTGCCTGCTGGTCAATGACGACGGCCTGCGCTGCGTTGATGCAGAACCCGGGGTAGTCATCCTCAGCGTCGTAGACCTGTGGTCCGTGGTCGATGACCTCGTACCCGGTTCCGCGCAGGTGCTCGATCAGGTGGGCACTGAGCTCCATGCCGGCGTGGTCAGTGGCGATATGAACGCGCATGAAAGATCCGTTTCGATGAGATGGGTGTGTGCTGTCAAGGGTACTTGGTTGCCGGGTGTGCAGGTTGGTCGACGCTGATGAAAGAATGGCTGTGCTGCGTAAGCTGCATCACACCCGACGCCCGCCACCCGCAGGGCTTCCCATCATCTTTTTCGAAAGGCTCCACTTTGCCAGGCATGAATCTGACGCGCGAAGAGGCACGAGCTCGCGCTGACATTTTGACCGTCACCTCCTACGACATCAACCTTGACCTCACCCGTGGCGACACAGTCTTCGGGTCGCGGACTGTCGTGAAGTTCGAGGCCACCCAGGGTGCTTCAACGTTCATTGACGCCGTCACCAAGGACGTGTCACGGGTGACCCTGAACGGCGTCGAGCTCGACCCGTCCGAGGTCTCTGATGGAATCCGCATCCAGCTGCCCCAGCTCGCGGCAGCCAATGAGCTGGTGATTGACGCTGACATGTTTTACATGAACACCGGCGAGGGTCTGCACCGCTTCGTCGACCCGGTCGACAACGAGGTGTACCTCTACACCCAGTTCGAGGTTCCGGACTCCCGGCGCGTGTTCCCCGTCTTTGAGCAGCCCGATCTCAAGGCCACCTTCAGCTTCACCGTGACGGCGCCGTCGCACTGGGATGTCATCTCCAACTCCCCCACGCCCGTCCCTGTCGACGCCGGCTCGGCCGACGACGGCGTCGCGACGTCCACCTGGTCCTTCGAGCCCACCGGTGTGCTGTCGTCCTACGTCACTGCCCTGATCGCCGGACCGTACCAGTCGGTGCGCAGCGAGCTCACCAGTTCGGACGGCCGTGTCATTCCCCTGGGTGTCTTTGCCCGGAAGTCTCTGATGCAGCACCTCGACGCCGAGAACGTGTTCGCGTTGACCAGGCAGGGGTTCGCCTTCTTCGAAGAGCAGTTCGGAACCCCGTACCCGTTCGCCAAGTACGACCAGCTCTTTGTCCCCGAGTTCAATGCGGGTGCCATGGAGAACGCCGGCGCCGTGACCTTCGTGGAAAGCTACGTTTTCAGGTCCCGGGTCACCGACGCCACCGTTGAGCGCCGGGCCATCACCATCCTGCATGAACTCGCGCACATGTGGTTCGGCGACCTGGTGACCATGCGCTGGTGGAACGACCTTTGGCTCAACGAATCCTTCGCCGAGTTCATGTCCACCCTCGCCGCCGCCGAAGCCACCGAGTTCAAGCAGTCATGGACCACGTTCGCCTCGCTGGAGAAAGCCTGGGCCTACCGTCAGGACCAGCTCCCCTCCACCCACCCGATCGTCGCCGACATCAACGACCTCGAAGATGTGCAGGTGAACTTCGACGGCATCACCTATGCCAAGGGCGCCTCGGTGCTCAAGCAGCTGGTGGCCTGGGTGGGCCAGGACAAGTTCATGGAAGGCGTCAGGGAGTACTTCGGCAAGCACTCCTGGAAGAACACCGAACTGGTGGACCTGCTGTCCGAGTTGGAGAAAGCCAGCGGCCGTGACTTGAAGGAATGGTCGGCCCTGTGGCTGGAAACGGCTGGCGTCAACACCCTGCGGCCTGAACTCGAGGTCGACAACGACGGCGTGATCACCAGCTTTGCAGTCCTCCAGTCGGCTGTTGCCGACTACCCCACGATCCGCCCGCACCGACTGGCGATTGGCTGCTATTCCCTGGATGATGCCGGAAAGCTGCAGCGTATTGACCGGGTGGAACTCGACGTCGACGGCGAACGCACCGACGTGCCTGAACTGGTTGGCCGGGCCCGCCCCGACCTGGTGCTGCTCAACGACGATGATCTGGCCTACGCGAAGATCCGGCTCGACGAGGTGTCGTTGCGCACAGCAACGCGACACCTCAAGGACTTCAACGACTCGCTCCCCCGCACCCTGGTCTGGGCTTCAGCCTGGGACGCAGCACGCGACGGTGAGACACCGGCCCGCAACTACGTGGAGCTGATCCTGCAGAACATCGGCGCCGAATCCGATTCGTCGGTGGTGCTGGTCCTGCTCCGTCAGCTCGCCACGACGCTCGCGTTCTATGTGAACCCCGTCGACCGGTCAGCGATGACTATCGCGGCCGCCGACAGCCTCTGGGAACTCGCCCAGCGGGCCGACGCCGGATCGGATTCACAGTTGCAGTTCATCAAGGCGTTCGCCGGACACGCGCAGACCGGACCCCATCTGGACACCATTGAAGCGATCTTCACCGGCTCCGAGGTGCGCGCGGGGTTGGAGATTGACGCCGACCTACGCTGGGAGTTGGTCACCTCACTCGTGGCTGGTGGCAGGTTCGCGCAGCCGGACATCGACGCCGAGCTCGAGCGCGATGCCACCGCCACCGGTCAGCTGGCAGCCGCCCAGGCGAAGGCGGCCATCCCCACGCCGGAGGCGAAGGCCGAAGCGTGGCACAGCATCATTGAGCGGTCGGACATGCCCAACGCGGCCCAGCGGTCAGCGATTGCCGGGTTCATGCGCGTTCACGACCCAGCAGTCCTTGCTCCCTTCGTGGACAAGTACTTTGCTGCTGCCCCTGACGTCTGGGGCAGCAGGACTCACGAGATCGCTCAGCAAATCATCGTGGGGCTGTATCCATCGCGGTTAACCACCCAGGAGACGCTGGACAAATCTGCAGCCTTCCTGGCCGCGCTCGATGCCGAAAGCACCTCGTTGCGACGCCTGATCCTTGAGAGCCAGGACGGGATTGTGCGGGCTCTGAAAGCGCAGGCCGTCGACCGGTAAATCAGGCGGTTTGGGGTGTAGTTTATAACCCATGAACCTCTCCGAGCACCACTATCGGATAGCTGTCAGATGGACCGGGAATCGTGGCGAAGGCACCCGGTCATACCGAGGCTACGGCCGGGACCACGAGGTGTCGGCTGTGGGTCCGCCGTTGCTGCTCGGCACGGCGGACCCCACCTTCCACGGAGACAAAGACAGGTGGAATCCTGAACAGTTGCTGCTCGCGGCACTGTCCCAATGCCACATGCTGTCCTATCTCCATATGGCGGTGAAAAACGGGGTGGTAGTGACCGCCTACGAGGATCCCGCCGTCGGCACCATGAGGTTGAATGGCAACGGCAGCGGCGAGTTCATCAGTGTCACCCTGAAGCCTCGGGTGACCATCACCGATCCCCTGCTGAAATACACCGCGCAGGCCATCCACCGTGATGCCGCCGCGTCCTGTTTTATCGCGCGGTCGGTCAACTTTCCGGTCAATCACGAACCGGTGGTAGTGGTGGTGGAAGAGGCCCCGCAGGACGCCTAGGAAGCGTCGTCGGTCCGGCGCGGATGGAGCCGTTCCTCCGCGCCGGGATCAGACCCGATTTTCCGCTCGCTGCTTCGGGTGGCCCTCTTTGCCTGCGCCAATCCAGCGCCCCCCGGCGGGCCCGACGTCGTCCCCCGCGGCACCCATGCCCAAATTGAGTGTTTGGCCGACAATCCGCCGGGAGAGAAATCCGCTGCCGCCGGGGATCAGGATGCATCTCGGCTCGACCTACGGCGCTAGCCTAGGACCAGACACCCTTTCCGCCGCTGGCGGGGAGAACCCTGCGCTTGTGAAGGAAACGGTCACGCCCCCATGCAGTCGCCCACCCAGATTGGTTTAGGAGACCAGCTCCTCCACGCCGCCATCATCCTGGTGGCTGGGCTGGTGTTATGGCTGGTGGTCCGCTTCATCATCAACCGGATGGTGCGGCGGGTGCGCAGCGGGTCCGACCTGTTCAAGAAACCGCATCTCAAATGGGCGCAGCCCGTCCTTCGTACCCTCGACCACAAACGGCGGGTGCAACGAACCGAGACCATCGGGGCACTGCTGCGCAGCGTTTCGGGTCTCACCATCGCGATCATTGCCATCATGATGGCCCTGCAGGCGCTCGGCGTGGATATTGGTCCCATTCTCGCGAGCGTCGGAATCGTGGGTATCGCCATTGGCTTTGGTGCCCGCGAAATCATCAGGGATGCGTTCCTCGGGTTTTTCATCACCCTCGAGGATCAGTACGGAATCGGCGACACCATCGAGGTCGGCGACACCGTCGGAGTGGTGCAGTCGGTAGGTCTGCGGATTACGCGTCTGATCGATGACAACGGGGCCATCTGGTACCTCCGCAACGGGGACATCATGAAAGTGGGCAACCGTTCACAGGGCGACTACGTGGCGCCAGTAGCTGCCGATGCCGCACCCGTTGCCCCGGTACCCGGCGCCGAACCTACAGGAGAGAAATCATGACAAACCCCGGAAACGCCGAAGGCATCCCCATCCCATCCCGATTCGGGGAGCCGCTCGCCAGGCTCACACCGGTGGGTCCGCGATTCGACCAGCCAGCCTATACCGACAACTTCTACGAAGCAGTCGGAGGGCATCCGGTCTTCGTGAAACTGGTCGATATTTTCTACGCCGGCATCGCCGATGACGAGTTGCTGCGCCCGATGTACCCCGAGGAGGATCTCGGACCGGCCAAGGAACGCCTGCTGATGTTCCTTGAACAGTACTGGGGCGGTCCCAAGACGTACGGGGAGCAGCGAGGGCATCCGCGACTCCGGATGCGGCACATGCCGTTCGCCGTGTCACCCCAGGCCCGGGATCACTGGTTGACGCACATGCGCGCTGCCGTCGACGCCCTGGACCTCGCACCTCTCCATGAGGCGACGCTGTGGGATTACCTTGAGCGGGCTGCCCATTCGATGGTCAACTCAGCGGACGACCGCTAGGACCCGTTCATATCACGGTAGGGATCCGCGACAGCACATGGCCTCGCGAGGTGCTGATCCGGGTCCACCGCCCGTTGGTCAGGACCAGTGGACGCTCTTCCCCGGCGAGGAAACCCAGGGCGAAGGCCCCGAAGGCTGCACCCGCTGGCACCTCGACTGCCAGATCTTCGATGCTGCGACCCCAGATCGCTCCCCTGGCACTGTTGACGATCAGGGCACCCGGATTGTTCGGGACGGTCTCCGCGACTTCGCGGATACCGTTTCTGGCTGCAGTCTCGACAAGCTCGGCGCTGAGGTCGCCGCGCGGCTCCCACCCGGAGCGTGGGGGCAGCACCCCGGTCCAGCTCTCGGTGACCGTGGTCGGGGGAACCTGCAGGACGACGTCGTCGTCGGCCATCCGGGCGAGCCGGTCCGACACCGAGGCCAAAGCAACAGTGGTGTCCACGTTCGCCGGGGCTGCCAGCGGCATGGTCCGCAATCCAAGAACGGTGGGGATCGCCTCGCCGAGGATGCGCGGCCGGAGAATGCAGATGTAGGCGGCGAGGACAGTTCCCGTCGCCTGCAGCCGGACGGCGCCGTCTTCGGCTGCCCTGGCCCGGGCGATGAACGTCCGCAGGTCGGCGACCACCAGTGGATCGGTGAAGATCAGCTCGGTTGATTCCGGCGGTGACACCATCGGTCAGCCGTCCTGTCGGCGCCGGAAGGCCACCGGGTCGCCGAGCCAGCGCTCCAGGGCGGCGCGCTGCGCTTCGTTGAGTTTCGCGGGCCGGCCGGTGGTCCGGTTGACGAGGATCATGGTGGAAGCCGCCAGAGCGTAACTGATGGAGCCGTCCGGCTCCGCGATCTGGTAGCCCAGATCAAAGCTTGAGCCGCCGATGCCGGTCACCCAGATGCTGATCTCCAGCGGGCTGGGACGGTAGTTCAGCGGCGCCGAGTATTCGATCTCGTGCCGTGCAACGAGCGTGAAGTGGTCCGGGCCGATCAGGTCAAGCAGGGTATCGGACGGTTCGGCGCCGCCCTGGACCGGGTCCGAGAGGGGCAGATGAATGAACTGGACGCGCGCGTCCTCAAGGTACTGCAGGAACCGCACGTTATTGACGTGTCCGTAGGAGTCTTCGTCGCCGAAGCGTAGCTGAATAGGGAAGCGCTGGATCCGGGGCATGCTCCCATCCTCTCAAACGTAACCCGGCCCGGCTAAACGCTTCACCACTGGTGTTGAGGGGCGGACGCGTGTGCAACTAAGGTCAGAGGTACTTTCGACGTCGTTTCCGCGACGGATCTACCCCACGCATCACCGCACTACAAGGAGAATTTACCTATGGCTGTCGAGTCCACTGTCGATCCAACCCAAACGCTGGTCGACCTGCTTGATCTGAGCAGCGCGGATGGAGCGCAGACCGACGAGGAGATCTTCGTGGGTACCTCGGTGCAACAGGCAGGGCGGCGGATTTTCGGTGGTCAGGTGTTGGCTCAGGCACTGATTGCGGCGATTCGCACCGTCGAGCCGACCCGGGAAGTCCACTCCATGCACGCCTACTTTTTGAGGGCGGGAGATGCGCTTGAACCGATCACCTTCGGGGTGCAGCGTCTGCGTGATGGCCGGTCCTTCTCGGCCCGGCGGGCGCACGCGTACCAGAATGGGGTCCCCATCCTGTCGATGATCGCCTCCTTCCAGCAGCCCGACGACGGTCTGTCCCACCAGGAGCGGATGCCTGAGGGAGTACCCGATCCTGAGTCGCTCCCCAGTACCGCCGACCTGCTCGGCGACATGGACCACCCGTTGGCACGCGCATGGTCATTTGACCGGCCGTTCGACATTCGGCATGTGGATGGTGCGCTCTATGTGCAGCACGACAGCGACCGGGTGGCACGCAATGCGGTCTGGATGAAAACCTTTGCTCCGATGCCGGCAGATCAGGGGCTGCACCGGGCGGCCCTTGCCTACGCCAGCGACTACACGCTGCTCGAATCAATCCTCCGCCAGCACGGCCTGAGCTGGATCACCCCCGGCATGAGTGTCGCCAGCCTGGATCACGCCATGTGGTGGCACCGTCCGGTGAAGGTGGATGAGTGGTTGCTTTATGTTCAGCAGTCCCCCAGCGCTTCGGGGGCACGTGGCCTCTCGACCGGGCAGATCTTCAACCGTGCCGGCGAGCTGGTGGCAACCGTTGCCCAGGAGGGCATGGTCCGCGTTCCCTGATGCCCCCACCTGGATCGAGCCAACACACATAACCGGAAAATCGCCGCAAACGCGTCCTTGGTGTTGACTCGATGAAAAGAAGGAGCGCCCCGACCGTTAGTGGCCGGGGCGCTCCTTTTTCAACGAGTCAGCTGTTAGTCGCGGGTCAGGCGGCGGTGCGTGACGCGGTGAGGCTTTGCGGCGTCGGCGCCGAGCCGTTCCACCTTGTTCTCCTCGTAGGACTCGAAGTTACCCTCGAACCAGTACCACTTGTCCGGGTTCTCCTCGGTACCCTCGTAGGCGAGAATGTGGGTCACGACCCGGTCGAGGAACCACCGGTCGTGCGATACCACCACGGCGCAGCCGGGGAATTCCAGCAGTGCGTTTTCCAGGCTGGACAGCGTTTCGACGTCGAGGTCGTTAGTCGGTTCGTCAAGGAGGAGAAGGTTTCCACCCTGTTTGAGCGTCAGGGCCAGGTTCAGCCGGTTACGCTCACCACCGGAGAGGACACCGGCACGCTTCTGCTGATCGGGGCCCTTGAAGCCGAAGGCCGATACGTAGGCCCGTGAAGGCATTTCGACCTGTCCCACCTGGATGAAGTCGTGTCCGTTGGAGACAACCTCCCAGAGGGTCTTCTCGGGGTCGATGCCACCACGGGACTGGTCGACGTAGGAGATTTTCACCGAATCACCGATGGTCAGCTTGCCGCCGTCGATTGGTTCCAGGCCCACGATGGTCTTGAACAGCGTGGTCTTACCGACGCCGTTGGGGCCGATGACGCCGACGATGCCGTTGCGGGGCAGCGAGAAGGACAGTCCGTCGATCAGGATGCGATCGTCGTAGCCCTTGCGCAGGTCAGTTGCTTCAATGACCTGGTTACCCAGGCGTGGGCCCGGCGGGATCTGGATGTCTTCGAAGTCGAGCTTCTTGGTGCGCTCCGCTTCTGACGCCATCTCCTCGTACCTGGCGAGCCTGGCCTTCGACTTGGTCTGGCGGCCCTTGGCGTTGGAGCGAACCCATTCGAGTTCCTCGGTGAGGCGCTTGGACTGCTTGGCATCCTTTTTGCCCTGCACCTCGAGGCGGGCACGCTTCTTTTCCAGGTAGGTGGAGTAGTTGCCCTCGTAGGGGTACAGGTGGCCGCGGTCGACCTCGGCGATCCACTGTGCAACGTGGTCGAGGAAGTACCGGTCGTGGGTCACGGCCAGGACAGCTCCGGCGTAGCTCTTGAGGTGCTGCTCGAGCCACAGCACACTTTCAGCGTCGAGGTGGTTGGTGGGCTCATCGAGGAGCAGCAGGTCGGGCTTCTGTAGAAGCAGCTTGCACAACGCAACCCGGCGTCGTTCGCCACCGGAAAGGATCGTGACATCGGTTTCCGGGGGCGGGCAGCGCAGCGCGTCCATGGCCTGTTCCAGCTGGGAATCGAGGTCCCAGGCGTCAGCCGCGTCGATGGCTTCCTGCAGTTTCCCCATCTCTTCAAGCAGGGTGTCGAAGTCGGCGTCCGGGTTGGCCATCTCTTCGGAGATCTCGTTGAATCGCTGGATCTTGCCGTAGATCTCACCGACACCTTCCTGCACGTTGCCCAGAACGGTCTTTTCCTCGTTCAGGGGCGGCTCCTGCAGCAGGATGCCCACTGAGTAGCCAGCGCTGAGCTTCGCTTCGCCGTTCGAAGGGGTGTCCAGGCCTGCCATGATCTTCAGGATGGTGGACTTGCCCGAGCCGTTGGGGCCCACGACGCCAATCTTCGCGCCGGGGTAGAAGGACATGCTGACGTCGTCGAGGATTACTTTGTCGCCGACAGCCTTGCGTGCCTTGGTCATTGTGTAGATAAATTCCGCCATGCTCCAAGGCTAGTCGGTGCAACCAACTATCTCCCATTTGTGTGCGGTAGCTCCCGTTGCCTGACAGGAGCGTTCCCCTTCAGAAGGGCGGCGCCACCGAGTTCTAGAAGGGTGCATCACTGAGTTGACGTCCTGCTTCCGGTGAACTGGTGCCACCGCCAGACGAGTCGTCGGCGTCGTCGGCGTCAGCGGTGTGCCCGGCGTCGGCGCCAGCGGTGTGCCCGTCAGTGTGCCCGTCGGGGTGCTCTGCTCCGTCGTCGTCAGAGCGCTCCGGGTAGCCGCCCGACGCGTCCATGATCTCCCCGGTGGCCTGGTCGACCCGTGGATAATCCACGTCGGAGTCCTGCACATCCGATGGATCACCCGCCGTCGACGTTTCCCCTCCGGTGCGGTCGGCGCTGGTGCGGTGGAAGTGGGCGGTCCCCCACATCAGGTCATGCCCGACCGTTTCAGCGTCGATATCTACCGAGGTACCGGTTCTCCCGTCCTCCCGGATCCACGGCCGGACCCGAAGCCGCCCGCTCACCACCACCTTGTCGCCCTTCTTGATGCTCACTCCGGCGTTGGTGGCCAATTGCCTGAACATCGACACGGCGTACCAGTTGGTTTGGCCGTCAGCCCAGGAACTGGTGTTCCGATCGAATCGGCGCTCGGTCGAGCACATGCGGAAACTGGCGTAGGCCAGGCCGCTGACTGCGACCCCTGACTTGACGTCGGTGGCCACATAGCCTCGGACTGTGATGTTGTCGCTCATCGAATTCCCCTTCAGCAAAGGTGTGCGCTGGCGGGTGTGCCAGCAGACACTATTTCACCGGTACCGGGGTGCGGGCGGGGGCTGTGGCAACGCTATGTGGACAGGCTGAGGGAAGGGTCGCAGGTGGAGGGAAAGTCATCAACACGCTGGACCGGTTGCGGTCGGCCGCAACTCCGCGGGCCGCCTCTGTTCCGGGGCTGGGGTCTTGCCTGCAGGTCGTCCTGTTCCGGGGCCAGCGTCTTGCCGGCTGGTCGGCCCGGTAATGCTGTGGTGCCCCCGGCGCGATTCGAACGCGCGACCAACGGATTAGAAGGCCGTTGCTCTATCCACTGAGCTACGGGGGCGACTTTTCTAGGTTACTACGCCGCCCAGCATCGTCGTGACGATGGGCGCCCCGGTTCTACGTCAGCATCTGGACATGCGTGGCTGACATGCAGGGCATTTCCGTCCACGGATGGCCGGGTTGCTCGCCGGGGTCCGGGTTGGTCACCGGAACGGGTGGTGGTTCGCTACGCCCCGAAGGTCACCTTGAGTTCGAGGTGGTGCTGGCCTGCGATATCCTGTGAATAGACCGCCTTGCCGGAGATTCCCGTGAGGCCTTCGGTACCGGATCCCGGGATGATGTGGCCTGAACTGGCTGCAGCGCTACCCTCGGCAATCCCCCAGTGCTGGACGATCATGGTGCCCACCCTGCCGCCGACCGATCCGGTGAAGACCTCCGACGCGACGTAGCCGGCGCCGAAGTCGTTCCCCGCCATCAGTAACTCGGCGAAACTGGTCCCAGCCAGGTCGCCGGTGAAGACTTTGGTGGCGCTGACCCGGGACAATTCACTCGACGACCCGGGAACTGAATAGGGCTCGGGACTCCAGTCAGATATCTCGAAATCGCCGCTGATGATGTGTTCTGTCGATTCGGTCATTGACCCAGTATCGCCGGTTCAGCCCGAGAAAGCATGTTTGGGAGGACCCCGGTGATCAGTGCAGCTCGCCTGCCGCCGGGGTTTCATAGCGTTTCCGGAACAGGATCTTGGTCTTCGGATCGAGGAAAACCAGGTAGCACGCGAAGCCCAGAGCCACCACCGCAGCGACCTGCCGTGCCACCGTCAGGCTGAGCTCGAAGTACGGGAAAATGTCCAGCTGATCCGAGATGGCGTAGATCATGAAGAAGGACACCATGAAGTAAAGGGTCTTGACCTGCCAGTCGTTGCGGATACCGGTCACGGCGAACAAGGGGATCAGCCACACGACGTACCAGGACTGGATCATCGGCGCGAGGAACACGATCGCCGCGAAGGCGAGGGCGAGCCGGCGTACCAACCGGCTGTGTTCACCGGTGAACATGAGCCACCCGATGATGGCCAGCGAGGTGATCCGCCCCAGCAGGTAGACCACATCAGTGAAGGATTGACCGTCAAAGCCCAGTGCGTCCGCGAGGATCATGACGACCATGCCGAGGAATCCAATGGGCGCGTACCAGATCCAGACGCTGCCCGGGGTGCTCAGTGCGCCCACCCAGCCAAACCCGAACCCGTTGATCATTCCCATCACCCAGAGGATGGCAAATGAGATGCCAGCGGTGAGACCCCAGTAGAGGAACTTCCGCGGCCAGCTGGCACCTTTACCTGCCCACATCAGCCCCATGAAAGGAAGAAAGATCAGCGTGATGGGCTTGATGGCGATGGACAGGGTGACGATCACGATGGCGCGCAGCGGTTTCTGGGTCGCCGCCAGGTAGAGCCCCCAGAGGGCAAGACCGATCATCAGCGCATCATTGTGGATGCTGGCAATGAAATTGATCAGGAAGAGGGGGTTCGCCGCGGTCAACCACAGCGCCCGGTTGGGGTTAACGCCGTGCAGTTCGGCGAGTTTGGGCACGTAGTACACGCACAGTGCCACTCCCACAATGGCGATGAGCCGGAAGAGCAGTATCGAGAAGTCGGGTTGCCCGCCGGTGATGCCAACTACCAGGGCTTCAATCCACAGGAATACGGGCCCGTAGGGGGTGGGGCTTTGCGCCCACATATCGTCGGCACCGATTTGCAGGTAGTTCGAGATCTGGGAGTAGCCGTCGACATAGGGGTTCAACCCTGACAACACCACCTGGCCCTGCGCGATGTAGGCGAACACATCCCTGCTGAACAGCGGGAGGGCCAGGCACATGGGCGCACCCCAAGCAATCACGGCGCGGAGGATCACCGGCCGGGACTCGGGCCCCCACCCATGCAGGCGTTGACCAAGCCGCAGCCAGGAGCGGACCAGAAGCATGCCACCCAAGGCGAGGATCAGGACGGACACCACAGCGCCGGCCGGTTCAAACCGCATCCACATGATGACGGGGACCCTGCGCAACTCGACTGACGCCAGCGACAGCCAGCCGACACCATACGATCCGATCATCATCAGCAGTGATCCCACGAACCCCTGGATAACCGCGACATTCGGGCGGCCCGCCAAGGCTGAGTCCGTCCGGGGCTGCGAGGCGTCGGCTGGCACCTGGGCAGTCATCTGAGGTTATCCAATCTTCGGTCGAACACTAAATCTCGAACGGCTGTGCTGCTGAATTACTGCATCTAAACCGAGGTGCCGTGGCCGGGCAGACTGGCTAGATTTTAGCATTGACAGCTGGTCCGTAGCCGGTATCGCCGCACCCGGTTGCTGCGTCCGGATCCGGCGAAACAGTGCTTACACTTGGCTTGACCAATATTCCTTGACGATTTGGTGGTTGATGGCTTTGGGGCGCCACAGTGCGGAACCTGTCAAACGGCAGAAACCCGCTGACGAACTTCTTGCGTGGGGTGTGTTTATCTCGGCGGCATGTTTCGCCTCCATGTGGGTCCTGGACCTCGACCCCGGACCCGGGTTTATCCTGGGCGCGATGCCTGCGGCAGCTTTCGGTGTGGTCTGGATCCTCAACAACGGTGCCCTCACCCAACACCCCGCTGGAGCCCACTCGGCCTCGTGCCAGCCTGCGCCAACAGCAGCCACTGCACCCGTTGGCACCACAACACCGGGCGTGACGCCGGAGCCCACCAGGGGTCACGGTACCCTGCCGGGTCCGCAGCCCACCCGTCCGGCCCTGGCCCCGCCCGCTCGTGAGCAGCCAGCCTCGGAAGCGGGGAGCCACACCGCGGCGAGCCGTTGGGTTCAGGAGTTCGGTCCGCCGGACACCGGCCCCCTGCCGGTTCAGGCTTATCGGCGCAACCGCGGTGCGGGAGTGTTCGCCGGATCAGTTGAGCAACGCTCCGACGGCCGCCAGTGGAGCCACTCCCGCGCCTGATCACGCGGTACATTTGGGGTGTGCCGATATCTAATGAACACATTGTCTGGATTGACTGCGAAATGACGGGGCTCGACCTCGTCTCGGACGCACTCATCGAAGTTGCAGTACTCGTGACTGATTCCGAGCTGAACATTCTGGGAGAGGGTGTCGACGTCGTCATCAAGCCCGACGACGCCGCGCTCGCGCAGATGGGCGATTTTGTGCGGGACATGCACACGACGTCAGGGCTGCTCACCGAACTTCCCGAGGGCATCAGCATGGCCGAGGCTGAGGCTGAGGTACTGGCCTACATCACCAAATGGGTCCCCGAACCCCGCAAGGCCCAGCTGGGAGGGAACTCGGTGGGTACCGACCGGTCGTTCCTGGCCCGCGACATGCCGGCCGTGATCGAGCACCTGCACTACCGGATCATCGATGTATCGACCATCAAGGAACTCGCTCGCCGGTGGTTCACCCGGGCATATTTCCAGTCCCCTGCCAAGAGTGGGGGGCACCGGGCCCTGGGGGATATCCAGGACTCCATTCGTGAGCTGCGTTACTACCGGGAGTCGATTTTCGTGCCGAGCCCGGGCCCCGATTCGGCGTCCAGCAAGGCGATTGCCGGGTCGATGGCTGACTAGTTCGGGCGCCCGGAACCCCTTCCGGGCAGCCGGTTGCAGAGGGACCGCAAAAATTGTGTAGACTTGTCTGCGCTGCCTTTTGTAGGTGACAACACGACCGGAAACATCCGGTGGGATGTCATTTTGGCCGAAGGCACATGGTGGGTATAGCTCAGTTGGCAGAGCGCCTGGTTGTGGTCCAGGAGGTCGCGGGTTCAAGCCCCGTTACTCACCCCAAGAAGGTTGAAAGTTAGCCTTGGAAGGCCGTCCCTGAAGATCTTCGGGGGCGGCCTTACCTGTAGGACCCAGGCCGGCGTCAGCTGGCGTTGAGCCACCGTGGAGGTTGGACCGCATGGAACGCAACGTGTTTGAGGAAGACCATCTGCTGTTCCGCGAGGTCGCAGCTGAATTCATTTCCCGCGAAGTGGCACCCCACTACGCAAGCTGGGATCAGGACCACCTCATGCCACGCACGCTGTGGACTGCCGCTGGCGAACAGGGGCTCCTTGGTCTGGCCGTGCCCGAGGAGTTCGGCGGGGCGGGAATGCCCGATTATCGTTTCCGCGCCGTGCTGGACGAGGAGTTCGCCAAAACGAACCACCTCGCCGTCGCCCTCGCCCTCCACCTGCACGACGACCTGGTCCTCCCCCACCTGCTGGCCTACGGCTCCGACGACCTCAAAGCCCGGTGGCTCCCCGGGATGGTCAGCGGCGAACGCGTCACCAGCGTTGCGTGGACCGAGCCCGGTGCCGGCAGCGACCTGCGCGGCATCAGGACCAAGGCGGTGCGCGACGGCGACGACTGGCTGATCTCCGGACAGAAAACCTTCATCGGCAACGGCATCAGCGGTGACGCCTCCCTCGTGCTGGCCCGCACCGACGGCAGCACCGGCCGGGGCTCCGCCGATTCCTTCTCCCTGTTCATGGTCGAAAAAGGCGAGGGGTACAACACCGGCAAACAGCTCGACAAAATGGGCCTGAAAGCCTCCGACACCGCCGAGCTCTTTTTCGATGAGGTTCGGGTCACCGGGGACAACCTGGTGGGCGAACTGGGCCACGGGCTCCGTTACGCCACCGAACAGCTGCCGCAGGGGCGCCTCGCGATTGCCGTTGCAGCCTCAGCTGTGTCCCGCGCCAGCTACGAGGCCGCCGTCACCTACACCAAGGAACGCAACGCGTTTGGCGAGCGGGTTATCGACTTCCAGAACACCCGTTTCCAGCTGGCCGATATCCTCACCGAGGTTGAGGTCACCGAAACGTACGTCGACCAGGCGATGCTCGCGTTCAACGCCGGAACCCTGGACGCGGCCAGCGCTGCCCGGGTGAAACTGTGGGCAAGCGAGCGGGCCAAATCCATCACTGACCGCTGCCTCCAGCTCCACGGCGGGTACGGGTACATCCTCGAGTATCCGGTGGCGCAGGCGTTCCTCGCCACCCGGCTGCTCACCATCTTCGGCGGCACCAGCGAGATCATGCGCGACGTCGTCGGCCGCCACATCGCCGGCCGATAACCGAGCTCGTTAGCCCCTTCCGATTTTCTCCCCTCCAGGAAAGCGACAATGACCGTTCACCCAGTCACCATCACCGGTGAGCCTGTGCTGCACCGCCGCGCCGCCGTCGTCACCGAGTTCGATGAGCAGCTGCGCACCCTCATTGCCGACATGTTCGAGACCATGGACGAAGCCAACGGCGTTGGCCTCGCCGCACCGCAGATCGGCGTGGGCCAGCGGATATTCGTGTACGGAATGGTGAACGACGACGACGTCGCGCCCCGCGGCGTGTTGGTGAATCCGACGCTGGTGACCACCAAGATTTCGGGGGCCGACCCGGACCCCGACGAAGAATCCGAGGGTTGCCTGTCCGTTCCTGGTGAATCCTTTCCGCTGAAACGCGCCGAATGGGTCAAGGTGACGGGTTTTGACGGCTTCGGCGAGCGGGTTGAATTTGTGGCCACCGGCTGGTTTGCGCGTTGCATGCAGCACGAGTATGACCATCTGGAAGGCAAGCTGTACGTTGACCGGCTCGTCGAACCCTATTCACGCGCCGCCCGCAAGGCCATCAAGAAGAATGCCTGGGGCGCTCCCGGTCTGACCTGGATGCCAGGTGTGGACCCGGACCCCTTCGGCCACTAGCCGACGGCGCCCGTCGGTCCGGTCGGCCGGTCCGGTCCGTAGGTCTGGTCTGTCCGGTGGTCCGGTCGGTCCGGTGGTCCGTGGCCGCTAGACCTCTTTGGCGGCGGCACCCGGCTCCTGCCCGGGTTCGAGATCCTCAAGCCGCTCGACGCGGCGGAGCGGCCCAAAGATCGCCACGAGGGGTGCTCCGGCCGTCAGGATGACGCCGATCAGGATAGCGGTCCAGATTCCGACCAGCTCTGCCAGGATGCCACCGAGGATACTGGCGATCCCCAGCATCCCCCAGCTGACCATCCGGGAAGCGGCCCCGAGCCTGCCCATCATGGTGGGCGGGCAAACCCGCTGTCTGAAGGCTGCCCCGACCACGATGTTCCAGGCGACGCACACGCCCATCAGGAACAGGCCCAGCACGCCCCAGAGCATTCCGTAGCCCGGGGTCATGACCAGCAGCGAGGCGTAGCCCAGCACGCCGGGCACCATCGAATAGCGCCAGACCGGGCCGGACCCAAACCGGTCGGTGGCGCCCTTGACGGTAATACCGCCCAACGCTCCCCCGACGGACGCTGCGGCCAGGAGCACGCCCAGCCAGATCTCGGACTCGTTGAGGGTCCGAAGCACCAAAAGCACCAAAAGCGATGCGACCATACTTCCGCCCAGATTCCAGAGCGCCGCGTTGAACAGGATCGCCCGCAGCGGACCGGTGCTGAACGTGTAGCGCAGCCCGTCCTTCATCTCCCGGAAGATCCGCCGCTCCCCCTGGTGCGGCTGCGCCTCCTTGAGCTTCAGGGACGAAATGGCGAACAGGGAGGCAACCGACGTCGCGATCTGCACCAGCAAGGAATTGGAGGCGCCGAACGCCACGGTCAACCAGCCGGCCAGGCCGCGACCGGCCGCGTCCGCGGACGCCGACGACGCCGTCATCAGGCCGTTGCCTTCGACCAGCTCATCCTTCGACACCGCCTGGGGTATCAACGCCTGGTCAGCCAGGGTGAAGAAGACTGCCGACAGGCCGACAAGGAAGGAGACAATGAACAGTTGGGCGATAGACATGATGCCGAACCAGAACGCCACCGGCAGGGTCGCCAGCACGAGGATTCGCGCGATCAGGGACCAAATAATCACCGGCTTCCGTGGCCACCGGTCCACCCAGACTCCCACCGGCAACCCCAGCAGCAGCCATGGGAGGAAAGTCATTCCTGCCAGCGCGGCCACAGCGAAGTCGCTGGCCTGCAGTTCGATGACGGCAATAACGGGGAAGGCGATGGAGGTGACCGCCGTTCCCAGCACCCCGACGGTGCTGGAAAGCCACAGTGCCCGAAAGTTGCGGTTGCGTACCAGCAACGACTTTTGGGGCACCAGGGTGTCGGTCATTGGGATAGCGTAACCGAGCGGAATCGCTTCACTGGCCAGATCGGGAATTCTATTTGAACTTCGTTCCGGGGTCTTGACCAGCGGCCCTGACGCAGAGATAATCACCGGTTTTTTGGGGATGGGTTGACCGATACGCCGGGTTCTGTCCTTCACCACCGTCGCCGGTGGTGAAGTGGCGGCCATCCATCTACGAACGCCGTTGCCGACGCCCTCCAGCGGCCTACCCGGACACTCAGGCGAGCAGCCTTCAAACGCGCCCTGTCTGGCCTTGCTCCGGGTGGGGTTTACCGAGCCGCGCCGGTCACCCGGCACGCTGGTGGTCTCTTACACCACCTTTTCACCCTTACTACAGCGCATTGCTGCGGGCTGCAGCGGTCTGTTTTCTGTGGCACTTTCCTGCGGGTTACCCCGAGTGGGCGTTACCCACCACCCTGCTCTGCGGAGCCCGGACGTTCCTCGGTGCACCGATCCCTCGCGCCAGGCGCTTGAGTCGGTGCAACGCGGCCGCCTAGTCAACCCATCCGCACCCGATTCTACGCGGCTGGCGGCCCTGTCCTTAATCGTCCAACGACTGGTGGTCCTCGGTACCCGGCATTATGGGGGCGGTGAACCTGGGTAAAGTGGTGCGGTGCTGATTTTGCTGCCCCCGTCCGAAGGTAAATCCCCAGCGGTGAAGGGCTCTGCCGTGAATCTCGGAGGTCTTCAGTTCCCTGAGCTCACGGCCGCCCGCCAAACGGTGCTGGGATCCCTGGCTATCGCCAGCACCGGCCCGGACGCTCACCGTATCCTTGGTGTCGGCCCGTCGCTGGGCGCCGAGGTGCTCCGCAACATCACCCTGCTGGATCAGCCCGCGGCACCGGCCTACCAGGTCTACTCGGGGGTCCTGTACGACGCGCTGGGTTACAGCACCCTCACCCCGGTGCAACGCCGGAAGGCTCAGGAATCGGTGGTGGTGATCTCTGCGCTCTGGGGGGCCCTTGGCTTCGCCGATGCGATCCCTGCCTACCGGTTGTCCATGTCGGTGTCACTTCCCGGCACCGGTACGCTCGCCTCCTTCTGGAAGCAACGCCTTGCCGGTCCCCTGGATCACCGGTCCGGCGATTCGCTCATCGTTGACTGCCGCTCCAGCACCTATGGGGCGGCCTGGGCTGGTGTCCCCGAGCGGACAGTCGCGGTGAACGTGCTGCTGGAGCGGGACGGCAAGCGTTCAGTGGTGTCCCACTCAGCCAAGCACACCCGCGGACTGCTGGCCCGGCATTTGATTACCCGGCGGTCCAGCCGCCCCACCACACCGGATCAGCTGCTGAAGGCTGCCCGCGAGCAGTGGCAAGCCGAACTCACCCCGGCCACCTCACGCAAACCAGCCCAGCTCAGCATCATCCTGCAGGGCTAGTCGCTCAGGTGGATTGAGCTGGTCCGTCCCAGTCGGCGACCAGCTCCACTTCAAAACCGGCCGCGTTCTCCAGGTAAGCTGCGTAACTTTGCGGGCCACCGGCGTGCGGGTACGCGTCGGCGAACATCGGCGTCCAGCCATGGCTTGTGGCGCGGCGTGCCAGTAAATCCACCTCAGCCGGGCTTCCGGCCCGGAATGCCAGATGATTCAACCCGGGCCGACGTCGTTCGTGAAGCTCGCCGGTGACATCAGGGCCTGCTTCAATCACCAGGTACAGCCCGTCGGCGCCGACGTAGCTGGCGCCGTCCGCCCAGGTTTCCCTGGCTGTGAAACCAAGTTGCAGCAGCAACCAGCCGAGGGAAGCTGTGGCCGCCTGCAAATCACTGACCCACAGCTCAACATGGTGCAGCCGTCCGGACGGCGCCCTGACCGGCTCAGGCCCAGACTCAGCTGTCTCTGCTGCCGGTCGGGCGCTGGCTGGAGAGAGGCTGCGCGGCACCCAGGGGGTGCCGGCCATGCCCGCGTCCATCGCCTCGTTGGACAGACGATCGGCGTCCTTGTTGATCTCCCGCGGAATCCACTGGTACTTCACCCGCCGGGGATCCAGCACCGCCCGGGCCTTTCGGGCCAAAGCCTGCATGTCTGCGTGCTTGATTTTCCAGCGGCCCTCCATCTGCTCAACCACGAGCTTGGAGTCCATCTTGACGAGGATCCGGCAGGTGGGATCGAGCTCGTTGGCCAGTTCCAGACCGGCAACGAGGCCTGAGTACTCGGCGACGTTGTTGGACGCCTTGCCGATGTAGGCGGCCTTCTCCACCAGGATGGCACCGGATTCCGGGTCGCGCACCAGGGCGCCGTAGCCGGCGTGGCCGGGGTTGCCCCTGGATCCGCCGTCGGCTTCCACAATCAGGAACCGCGGAGTTGCCGTGGTGGGGGTTTCGTCGGCGTGGTCAAAAAGGGTTTGTTCAGCGGGCACCGGCTCAGTTGCCCCACTCGTCGGATCGCACCAGAATGGCGCCCGAATCCGGGCAAAACACGAGGTCGTCCTCGGCAGCTTTGCGGAGGTCAGCGAGGTCGCCGGGGCTCAGCTGCATTCCCGAGCCTTCAGAGGTGCCATGGAACAGGCGCGCAGCACCCACACCGCGGCGGGCGAGGGTCTTTTCGTACAAGGCGAGAAGACCAGCCTCGAAGGTCGCTGCCAATTCGGCGCGCTCGGCTTTGACCGAGTCCGCCTCGGCTGCAATGGTGGCCAGTTCGGCGTCGCGGGTGGATTCGATGGCGGCGAGACGCTCCCGGGCGTCGTCCTTCAACTGTTGCGCCGACTGTTTGGCTCCGCGGGCCGATTCGACCCGTTCCATGATGTCCAGTTCGACGTCTTCAAGATCTGAGCGTCGTTTGGTCAGGGACGCGACTTCGCTCTGCAGGGCTATCAGGTCCTTGGGACTGCCCGTGCCGCTGTCCAGTCGCTTCTGGTCGCGCTCGAGCCGGTTGACGACCGACTGCACGTCATCCTCGGAGCGGGTCAGTTCACGCTCAAGATCGAGGAGTGCCGTTTCGGCGCGCACCAGGTCGCCGTCGGTCCCTTCAAGCTGTGAGGAAAGCTCAGCAATGGCCGGATTAGCCCGCGCTGTGGCCGCCTGACGTTGCAGCTGGTTCAGCCGCGAGTCGAGCGCCTGTAGTTCCAACAGCCGAAGCTGCTCTGCCGGTGGTGCTTTTGCCACAGTAAAACCTCCGCAGTTGCTGATGGGGCGTCCATCCACCCTATTGCACAGAGCACGGTCCGGTCACCGTCGAGGAGCCGTGAACCTTCGTGGGCCGACTGCCTGGTTTCCGGCTAGTCGGTGCCGGGCGTCAGGACAAAATCCCAGGGGTCTGAGTTGACGGTGCTGACCCTGATCTCGGCGGTGAATCCCTGATCGGCCAGCACATTCTCCAGGGCTGCGGCAGCGGGCGTCAGCCAGAGCCATTCGCTGCCGAAGTGTGACACATCGATCAGGTATGGCCTGCCATCCCCGGCCGCTTCGCGCGCTTCCGACACCGGGTGGTGGCGCAGGTCAGCGGTCACGTAGACGTCGGCGCGGCTTTCCCGTACCTTCTCGAAGAGGCTGTCGCCTGCTCCGCCGCACACAGCAACCCGGCGTACCACTGCGTCGCGGTCACCGGCAACGCGTACTCCTCCCGCTACCGCCGGCAGGATCGAGAACACCACGCCGGCGAAATCACCCAGGGTGGTCGCCTCGGTGAGATTACCGACACGCCCGATGCCCTCCTCCGGGAGCCCATCAGCGGATTTGGAGAGGGGTTCGACGTCCTCCAGCCCGAACGCGTCTGCCAGCACATCCGATACGCCGCCGACGGCGCTATCGCCGTTGGTGTGGACTGTGGCGAGGGCGCACCCGCCCTCAATCAGACGGTGCACCGCATCGCCCTTGAAGTGGCTGGCCGCCACCGAATTCACGGGCTTCATCATCAGGGGGTGATGGACGATAACCAGGTCAGCGCCCCAGTCAAGGGCCTCACTGATCACGGCGTGGGTCGGATCGACGGCGAACAGGATTTTCGCCGCGCTGCGCTCCGGCCTCCCGACCACCAGGCCGACCGCGTCCCAGCTCTCGGCCAGGGCCTCGGGCCACAGTTCCTCAATGGCTAACAGGGCATCGCCCACACTCGGCGTCGTAGCGCCTTCGGTGGGCTGCTCGGAGGGTTGCTCAGCGGTCTGATGATCAGCTTCCATAGCACTAGTTGTACCCCGCAATTGCTGCTCAGGCCCAATTTTGGGGGTCCCCGTTGGCACTGATCGTGCGCCTCGGGAATCTTCTGGATCGGCAACGCATTGTTATAGGCATGATGACATTCGTACTTGGCGGAGGCTGCTTCTGGTGCCTCGACGCCCTTTACCAAAAAACCCGCGGCGTCACCGACGTCATCTCCGGCTATACCGGCGGTCACACCCCGGACCCTGACTACGACGCGGTCTGCACCGGCACCACCGGTCACGCCGAAGTAGTGGCGGTGACCTTCGACGAATCGATCATCCCGCCGGAGGTGATCCTTGACATGTATTTCGTGTCGCACGATCCGACCACCCTCAACCGCCAGGGATACGACGTCGGTACCCAGTACCGGTCGTCAATGTTCTACCAGGACACCGAGCAGAAGGAACTGTTCGAGCGTTCCATTGAACGGAACCAGGAGAGCTGGTCCACGCCGATCGTCACCGAGGTCAGCCGGCTCCCCCGCTTCCACCTGGCCGAGGAATGGCACAACAATTTCTATGCCAAGCACCCCGAGCAGGGGTACTGCCAGGTGATCATCAACCCCAAGCTGGCCAAGGCGCGGAAGTATTACGCCCAATGGCTGATCGAGTAACGCACCCGCCCGCCCGCACACCCGCGCCGCTAGGCTGAATCCCAGCGTGCACCGGAGCATCCGGCGGACAAGTCCCGACTTCCAACCTAGGTAGGTACCCATGGCAAAAATTTACGACGACGTCACCCAGCTGGTAGGTCGCACCCCCCTGGTGCGCCTGAACCGTCTGACCAAGGGCCTCGACGCCCAGGTCGCTGTCAAGCTCGAGTTCTACAACCCCGCAAACAGCGTCAAGGACCGGATCGGGGTGGCCATCATTGACGCCGCCGAGAAGGCAGGAGCGCTCAAGCCGGGCGGAACCATCGTTGAAGGCACCTCCGGTAACACCGGCATCTCCCTTGCCATGGTGGGCGCTGCACGCGGCTACCGGGTGCTGCTCACCATGCCCGAGACGATGTCCACCGAACGCCGGGTGATGTTGCGTGCCTATGGCGCCGAGATTGTGTTGACCCCCGGGTCCGAGGGCATGCGTGGCGCCGTGGACAAGGCCAAGGACATTGTGGCGACCACCGAGAACGCTATCTGGGCCCAGCAGTTCGCCAACGAAGCCAACCCGGCCATCCACCGCGCCACCACTGCGGAGGAAGTCTGGGAAGACACCGACGGTGCCGTTGACATCTTTGTGGCGGGTGTTGGCACCGGCGGAACCATCACCGGCGTCGGGCAGGTCCTCAAGGAACGCAAGCCTGGCGTTCAGATCGTCGCGGTGGAACCAGCCGATTCGCCGATCCTGAATGGTGGAGCCCCAGGCCCCCACAAGATCCAGGGCCTTGGCGCCAACTTCATCCCCGAAATTCTTGACCGGAACGCCTACGACGAGGTTATCGACGCCTCCGTCGAGGACTCGGTACGGGTTGCACGCGCCCTCGGAACCCAGGAAGGCATCCTCGGTGGCATCTCTTCCGGCGCCATCGTCTGGGCGGCCCTGGAGCTCGCCAAGCGGCCGGAGAACGCAGGTAAGCTCATTGTGGCTGTGGTCTGCGACTTCGGTGAGCGTTACATCTCAACTGTCCTGTTTGACGACATCAGGGGCTAACACCCCTCAACAGAAAGTAGTCTGTGAGTTTTTTAGCGCGACTGCACGAGGATCTTCAGACGGCCCGCGAACACGATCCGGCCGCCCGGGGTTCCTTCGAGAATGGGCTGGTCTATTCCGGCCTGCACGCAATCTGGGTGCACCGCCTGACGCACCGGATGTGGGCCAGACCCGGTCTACGGTTCCCGGCCCGGCTGCTGGCGCAGCTGGCCCGGGCGGCGACGGGGATTGAAATCCACCCCGCAGCGACCATTGGCCGGCGGTTTTTCATCGACCACGGCATGGGTGTGGTGATCGGCGGAACCGCCGAAATCGGTGAGGACGTAATGCTGTATCAGGGCGTCACGCTGGGTGGACGGTCCCTGGAAAAGGTCAAACGGCATCCAACCATCGGTGACCGGGTCACGATCGGCGCTGGCGCGAAGGTGCTCGGACCGATCACTATCGGCGCCGGAAGCGCCATCGGCGCCAACGCCGTCGTCGTCAAGGACACGCCGCCCGATTCAATTGCGACCGGCATCCCGGCGACCTACCGGCATCGCGATTCGGCGCGGGAAAACCTTCCGGCCGTTGACCCGGCGGAGTACATCGATCCGGCACTGTACATCTAGCGCAACATCTAGCGCACCGTTAAAGAGGTTTGGCCCGGCAATTTGCCGGGCCAATCCTCAGTTAACAGCCGCTACGTACCGGTGCTGCCGTGACCAGTGGTGTTCTAGTGCGTGTCGACGGCTTCGATTTCCGACTTGTCTTCGCCCCAGAGGGTGTGGAAGGTGCCGTCGATGTCCACCCGGTTGTAGGTGTGGGCACCGAACAGGTCCCGCAGGCCCTGGGTGAGGGCTGCAGGCAGGCGTCGACGACGGAGCCCGTCATAGTATGCCAGCGACGCCGAGAACACCGGCACCGGGATGCCGAGCTGGACGGCGGTCGAGACGACCCGGCGCCAGGCCGGAAGCGCTCCGGCGATGGATTCAGCGAAGGCCGGGGCAAGCAGCAGGTTGGCTGGTTGACCGTCAGCGGTGGCGTAGGCCTTCATGATGTCGTCCAGCAGTTCGGCCCGGATGATGCAACCGGCACGCCACAGCGAAGCAATCTCATCCAGCTTCAGCTCCCAGCCGTACTCCTTGGCCGCTGCGGTGAGCATATCGATGCCTTGCGCGTAGCTGACCAGTTTGGAGGCGTACAGAGCCAACCGAACGTCCTCGACGAAGGTCTCGGGAAGCTCCACGGACCCTTCATGGCCGGCGAGGATCTCCTGTGCCTGGGCACGCTGGTCACGCTGCGACGACAGACCTCGGGCGAACACCGACTCGGCGATCCCCGACGTCGGGCTGCCCAGTTCGAGCGCCGAAACCACTGTCCAGCGGCCGGTCCCCTTCTGGCCCGCAGAGTCGACGACGACGTCAACGAAGGGCTTGCCCGTTTTGGCGTCGGTGTGGGCGAGCACCTCGGCGGTGATCTCGATCAGGAACGATGAGAGGGTGCCGGTGTTCCATTCGGTGAAGATCCTGGCTTGTTCGGCTGGCTCGATGCCAGCGCCCGACCGCAGGAGGTCGTAGGCCTCGCCGATGACCTGCATATCGGCGTACTCGATGCCGTTGTGGACCATTTTTACAAAATGACCGGCCCCGTCGGTGCCGATCCAGCGGCAGCATGGCTCGTCGTTGTACTTGGCGGAGATTTTCTCGAGCATCGGTCCAAGTGAATCGTAGGACTCGCGGGAGCCGCCCGGCATGATCGATGGGCCCAGCAGTGCACCTTCCTCGCCCCCAGAGACACCGACGCCCACAAAGTGCAGGCCCTTGGTCGCCAGCTCAGCTTCCCGGCGGCGAGTGTCCTCGTAGTGCGAGTTACCGGCGTCGATAATGATGTCGCCCTTTTCGAGCAGCGGCTCGAGCTGGCCGATTACCGAGTCCACCGGGCCGCCAGCCTTGACCATGATCAGCACCCGGCGCGGCGTTTCGAGAGAATCGACGAGTTCCTGCAGGGATTCGGTGCGAATGAAGTCACCTTCGTGGCCGTGCTTCTCCAACAGGACGTCGGTCTTCTCGATCGAGCGGTTATGCAACGCAACGGTGTAACCGTTACGCGCAAGGTTGCGGGCCAAATTTGCGCCCATGACCGCAAGGCCTGTGACACCGATCTGTGCACTCATGAAGTCTCCAATACTGGGTTTGTGCCCCCACTGAGGCGGGCCGATACGCGGACAGCTGGCTAGCCCCGTGTTACGAAGCAGTGCTTTCACCCTATTACTGCCGGTAGCCCAGTGGCCAGACGGGGTCGGATCGTGACGATGATGCCTTAAACAGAAAATGTCCAGCAGTCAACCCGCAATCCACACATCGTTGCAGAATTGATATACGTTAACCATGGCATCCCCGGCGAAAGGACATGTCATTTCTTCTCCACCTGCCCGGCAGTCGGCGTCGTTCCGGCCTGATATCCAGGGGCTGCGCGCAATAGCGGTCGGCGCCGTGGTCCTGTACCACGCCGGACTGGCGGTGGTTCCGGGCGGGTACGTCGGGGTGGACATCTTCTTCGTGATCTCCGGCTTCCTGATCACCGGCCAGCTAATTTCGATGCTTCAGGCACACGGCCGGATCCCGTTCGGCGAGTTCTATGCCAAACGGATCAGGCGGATCATTCCAGCGTCGTTCGCTGTCCTTGCGCTGACGACGTTGGCCTCCTTGCTCTTCCTTCCGCCGTCCACCCGGCTGGGCGCCCTCCAGGATGCCATTGCCACCGCACTCTATGTCCCCAACGTGGTGTTCGCCGCGCAGGGGGCCGACTATCTCACCGAAACAGCGCCGTCACCGTTCCAGCACTACTGGTCGTTGGGAATTGAGGAGCAGTTCTACCTCTTCTGGCCGTTGATTCTTCTGCTGGGTTTCCTGCTTGTCAGCAAATCCATCAAGCGCCTGTTCTGGGTGGTCCTGGCGATTGTCACGGCGTCATTCGTTCTGTGTGTCATCATGACCACCACCTCGCAGCCGGCAGCATTTTTCCTGTTGCCGACGCGGGCCTGGGAATTGGGGGTCGGTGCACTCGCAGCATTCGCTCTTCATGCTGGGCTGATCAGCCTGAAGGGCAGGACCGCGGCCATCGGAACCTGGGTGGGCATGGCAGGCATCGCCGTCAGCCTCGTGGTCCTGAACTCAAGCACCGTATTTCCTGGGTGGGCTGCGCTGCTTCCGGTCCTGTCCACCGCGGCTGTGATCGTGTGTGGCAGCGCGAGTCCGACTGGCGGGGCGGGCAGGGTGCTCGGATTTCGGCCCCTGCAGAAGATCGGCGCCTGGTCCTACTCGATCTATTTGGTGCATTGGCCGCTGCTGATCATCCCGCAGGCCGCTGTTGGCTACGAGAACCCGCTGCCGCTCTATCTGACGCTCGTCCTTGGCGTGCTTAGCGTGCCCCTCGCCGTCCTGTTGTACAGGTTTGTCGAAACCCGCTTCAGGCATCCGGGGGCGGGTGCACCGGTCCGTTCCGGCCGGGTCATCGCCACTGCTGCAGTAGCGTCGTTGGCGTTCGTTGCCGTCGCCGCCGGCCTCAGCGCGGTGCAGAGCAGCACTCCCATTGCCAGCACCCGGAACGCCGTCGCCCAACCGTTGCAGGTCTCCCCCACCGGGTCCACGTTCGTGCCCGCCAACCTGACGCCCGCCCTCCGCGATGCGCCCGACAGCGTTCCCGGGATTTATCAGGACGGCTGCCATGCTGACTTTGCCGCCACGGTCGTCCAGGCCGACTGCGTCTATGGGGAGAACACCGCAGAGCGGGACATTGTGCTGTTCGGAGATTCCCATGCCGTCCAATGGTTCCCCGCCGTAGAGGCCTACGCCGCCGAAAATTCCTATCGGCTGCATAATCTGACCAAATCCAGCTGTCCGTCAGTGGATATCGGGATCCTGCATGAAGAGTCCCCCTATTCCGAGTGCGAAGAGTGGCGCCAGAGCGCCCTGAGCTACGTCAACGCACTGGGCCCCGAACTGGTCCTGCTCAGCAACTTCGGAGAGGTGTCGCCGGTCGACACGCCGAGAGGGCTGCTCGAGCAGTGGGAAGCGGGCCTGCGTTCCACCCTGGAGGCCCTGCCAGAGTCATCGCGGGCCGTGGTGCTGGCCGATACGCCCAGTCACGATGCGTCTCCGCTGGACTGTTTGTCGCAAAACACCGAGGATGCCAGCAGGTGTGACCTGGACCGGGCTGAGGGCGTGGATGAGGATGTCATCGCACTGGAGAAGCGAGCCACGAGCGAGGGGAACAACTCCTTCTATGTCGATCTCAACGGCTACCTGTGCACCGATATCTGCCCCTCAATCATTGGCGACCTGCTGGTCTACCGGGACGAGCACCACATCACCACCGAGTTCAGCCGGGCGTTGGCGGGACCGCTGGGAGACGAGTTGGACAAGGTCCAGTAGCGGGCGGGGCGAGAAGCTAGGCAGCGCCGGGTCTCTAAGCGGCGTCAGTCCCGAGGCGGCGGGTCCCTAGGCAGCGTCAGGGCAGAGGTGCTGGGAGGCGAGGGCCTGGGTGATCCGGATCCGTTCGACGGTTTCGTCGGTGAGATTCTCCGCAGGGTTGCGGGCGCTGAGGTGTTCGAGGTCGGTTCCAGCCGCCAGTTCCTCACAGACATGCTGACCGGTGGCGAGGAGCTGTTCGTCCTTTGAGTACGCTGAGTCGGGTGCCGCCTGGCGCAATTCGGTGAGAAACCGTTCCTGGGAAGTGGCAGAGCTGGCGGCTCCGCCGGCTGACCCGCAGCCNCCCGCCAGCCCAGCCAGCAGACAGAGCGTGGCCGCGCTGGCGGCCTGGTTCGTTGTTCTCCGGTTCATAGCCCGATGGCTCCTGCCCGCCCGCTGTCAAGGCCGTAGGTGATTGGCAATGGAAAAACCCCGCCTTCTCAAGCTCTGTCGCTTGAGATGACGGGGTTTTCGGTGGTGGGTCCTACCGGGATCGAACCGATGACATCCACGGTGTAAACGTGGCGCTCTACCAGCTGAGCTAAAGACCCGAACACGTTGCCGGCGGTCCTTGGACCGGCCAACCAACGAAGAATTACTCTACTGGCATTCCAAATAGAATGCCAATCGCCGCCGGGCTAACGGCGCTCTAGGTCCGGCAGGGATTCGACGAGGAAGGTCAACGCCTCCGACACCCCGATGTCCACCAGGAGATTGGCCAGATCGTCGCCTCGGGTCTTACCCCGATTGATGATTACCACCGGCTTGCCTGCCTTCGATGCGTGTCGTACAAAACGCAGTCCACTCATTACCGTCAGCGACGATCCGGCCACCAGGAGGGCATCGCCTGCATCGACCACCTGGTAGGCCTCGGCAACCCTGTCCTTCGGCACGTTCTCTCCGAAGTACACAAAGTCTGGTTTCAGCATGCCTGAGCAGTTGGGGCAGGGGGCCATGACGAAATCGCCGGTGTCGTCGATGTCGGCGTCGGCGTCGGGTGCCACGTCCCCGGCGTCGGACTCACGCTCCAGATAACCGGGGTTGAGTGCTTCAAGGAGGACGGCGATCTCGGCGCGGCTGTATTGCGTCCGGCATTGCAGGCATACCACGCGGTCGTAGGTGCCATGCAGGTCGATCACCTCGGCGCTACCAGCGGCCGAGTGGAGCCGGTCAACGTTCTGAGTAATCAGCCCGGACAGCAGACCCCGCGCCTCGAGTGTTGCCAACGCCAGGTGTCCGGGATTGGGGTCCGCGTGACGGAGATGATGCCAGCCCACATGGTTCCGGGCCCAATAGCGGCGCCGCAGTAGTTCGTCCCCGACGAACTGCTGATAGGTCATGGGGCTCCGGGGAACCGATTCGGGGCCGCGATAATCGGGGATCCCCGAATCTGTGCTGAGTCCGGCCCCGGTCAGCACCGCCAGTCGGTGGCCGCTCAGCAACTCGACTACCGCCCCCATCGCCCTCCCCTGCTCTGCGGTGAGGGCCTGGCCGGTGGCCACAGGATCGCCGCTGGCGAAACCAGTCAACCCTAAACCTTTAGGGGCTTTGGCATCGGGAGCGTTGGCGGTCATCAGGAGAGTTGCACCGGTGCGGCAAGGGTGGTCAGTGCCGTCTGGTAGGCCCGAAGCGGACGAGGGGCTCCGAGTTCGGTTCTGAAGGTCGCTGCGATGACCCCGTCCGGGTCGATCAGGAAGGTGGCCCGCTCGGCGTAACCACGGGTGGCATCAAAGGCCCCGTATCGGATTGCGAGGGCGCCGTGCGGCCAGAAGTCCGCCAGTAGATCGAAGCCGAAGCCCTGCTCTTCGGCGTAGGCCCGCAGGGTGTACTTCGAGTCCACCGAGACCGCGAGGAGGCGGACGCCGTCGTCGTCGAACATGGCCAGGTTGTCACGCAACTCGCAGAGCTCACCGGTGCAGACACCCGAGAAGGCGAAGGGGTAGAACACCAGCGCGACTGGTGTCCCGCGCAGGTCGCCAAGACGAATTGTTTCGCCGAACTGATTTGACAGTGCGAAGTCCGGCGCTGGCTCGCCGATTGCCGGGAGCCCGGTCATGCTAGCTTTTCCGTCGGCTGACCAAACGGGTGGCTGCCCAATCCTTTGACACACCGGCCGACGACGTCGCGTGCAGTCCAGCGGTTGGTGCCGCTTCCTGGATCAGGGAGGGAGCAACGTAGCCGTCGCGTCCGGACTTGGGGGTGAGTACCCACACAGTGCCACCCTCGTCGAGGCAGGTCAGGGAATCCACGAGCGCGTCGACCAGGTCGCCGTCGTCGCTGCGCCACCAGAGGAGCACACCGTCGACAACGTCCTGATCGTCTTCCGTGAGCAATTCCGATCCGGTTTCATCTTCGAGGGTGGCGCGGAAATCGAAGTCCACATCCTCGTCGTATCCGAGTTCCTGCAGCAGGTCCCCGTCCTTGAAACCCAACTTGCCCGCCACGGTATCCGCTGTGGCGGCTTCGGCCTCGCTCACTGTTGTCCTCCCGAAAGACTGTGGACCATCCTGGGGATGGGACCACTAGTTACGTTGATATGCATTATTACCAGCCAACACCCTTTAACGCCATGCATCAAGCCAGCACGGGTTTCCAGCGGTCTATTGCCTGCATACCTACACCTTATAGCCGGTCTTCGCCGCGCTGAGCCGCTTGTCACCCCGTCCCGGCTACGCATCCCCGGCACGTCGCGGCTAGAGTAACTAAGTGATCCGTCACGATCCTGACAATCTTGGATTGTGGCTACAGACAGGCTTCGGAGTACAGCTCCGTTGCGGCAGTTTTGAGCATCGCAGAAATCATCTGCGAAGTGGGAGAGGTTTGGCGTGGCTGTAGAGCAGGGTGGACCGGAGATTCTAAGCAATTTGGCCGGCGGCACGGACGGTGATCCGGAAGAAACAGCCGAGTGGATTGAATCCCTCGATGAGCTGATCCGGGTCCAGGGCACCGAACGGGCCCAATTCATCATGCGTTCGCTGTTGCAGCGTGCCGGTGCGCGGAGCGTCGGTGTGCCGATGGTGACAACGACGGACTACGTGAACACCATCCCGGTGGACCAGGAACCCGACTTCCCGGGTGACGAAGAGATCGAGCGCAAGTTCCGCGCCTGGATGCGCTGGAATGCGGCCGTCATGGTGCACCGCGCTCAGCGCCCCGAAATCGGGGTCGGCGGCCACATCTCCACCTATGCGGGCGCGGCCACGCTCTACGAAGTCGGTTTTAACCACTTCTTCCGCGGCAAGGACCACCCGGGCGGTGGCGATCAGGTGTTCTTCCAGGGCCATGCCTCCCCCGGGATGTATGCCAGGGCTTTCCTTGAGGGACGCCTGACCGAGGAAGACCTCGACGGATTCCGACAGGAGAAGTCGAAAGAGGGCCATGCCCTCTCCTCATACCCGCACCCGCGCCTGATGCCGGAGTTCTGGGAATTCCCCACCGTGTCGATGGGCATCGGCCCCATGAACGCGATCTACCAGGCCCAGTCCAACCGGTATCTCCACAACCGTGGCATCAAGGACACCTCCGACCAGCAGGTCTGGGCGTTCCTCGGCGACGGCGAAATGGACGAACCGGAGTCGCGCGGCCTGCTGCAGCTTGCAGCCAACGAACGGCTGGACAATCTCAACTTCGTCATCAACTGCAACCTGCAGCGCCTCGACGGGCCGGTGCGCGGTAATGGCAAGATCATGCAGGAACTTGAGGCGTTCTTCAGGGGCGCCGGCTGGAACGTCATCAAGGTGGTCTGGGGCCGCGAGTGGGACGAGCTGCTGGAGAAGGACGAGGACGGATCTCTCGTCGGGATCATGAACTCCACGCCCGACGGCGACTACCAGACATACAAGGCAGAATCCGGTGGATTTGTCCGCGAGCACTTCTTCGGAAAGACGCCGCAGACCAAGGAAATGGTCGCTGACTACAGCGACGACGCCGTCTGGAAGCTCAAGCGGGGTGGCCACGACTACCGCAAGGTTTTCGCCGCCTACAAAGCCGCAACCGAGTTCAAGGGGAAGCCGACCGTCATCCTGGCCAAGACGGTCAAGGGTTATGGTCTCGGACCACACTTCGAGGGACGCAACGCGACCCACCAGATGAAGAAGCTGACGTCGGAAGACCTGAAAGCGTTCAGGGACCACCTTCGCATCCCCGTCTCCGACGAGCAGATCGACGACGACCTCTACAACGCCCCGTACTACCACCCAGGTGCGGATGCCCCCGAGATCAAGTACCTCCTGGACCGCCGCAAGGCACTGGGCGGCTTTGTCCCCGAGCGCCGGAACAAGCACACGGAGATTACCCTTCCGGGCGACAAGGCCTACGAGGTAGCCAAGCGCGGCTCCGGGAAGCAGATGGCTGCCACCACCATGGCGTTCGTCAGGCTGTTGAAGGACCTGATGCGGGACAAGGAGTTCGGCAACCGGGTGGTGCCGATCATCCCTGATGAGGCACGCACCTTCGGGATGGACTCGTTCTTCCCGACGGCCAAGATCTACAACCCGAATGGGCAGAACTATCTGTCGGTGGACCGGGACCTCGTCCTGGCCTACAAAGAGTCGGTCGAAGGGCAGATCCTACACGCAGGTATCAACGAGGCTGGTTCGGTAGCAGCGTTCACCGCCGCCGGAACTGCCTACGCCACCCACGGCGAACCGTTGATCCCCGTCTACGTGTTCTACTCGATGTTCGGCTTCCAGCGCACCGGCGATTCCTACTGGGCTGCAGCCGACCAGATGACCCGCGGGTTCATCATCGGGGCCACCGCGGGCCGCACCACCCTGACCGGTGAAGGGCTACAGCACGCTGATGGGCACTCCCCACTGCTGGCCTCCACCAACCCGGCAGTGGTCACCTACGATCCGGCCTACGGCTACGAAATCGGCCACATTGTGCGGGACGGTTTGAAGCGCATGTATGGCGAAGGGTCAGAGGACCGAAACCTGATGTACTACATCACGGTCTACAACGAGCCGATCCTGCAGCCCAAGGAACCGGAAGAGCTCGACGTCGAGGGGATCCTCAAGGGCATTTATCTGCTGTCGCCGGCCAAGATCGACGGAGCGCGCGCCCAGTTGCTTGCCTCCGGAGTCTCGGTGCCGTGGGCCCTGGAAGCGCAGCAGATTCTCGCTGACGACTGGGGTGTCTCCGCTGACGTGTGGTCGGTGACCTCCTGGAACGAGTTGCGCCGGGACGGGCTCGCGGCTGAAGAGGACGCGTTCCTGAACCCGTCCGAAGATGCCCGGGTACCGTTCATCACCCAGCAACTCGAAGGCGCCACCGGTCCGATCGTGGCAGTGACCGACTACATGAAGGCTATTCCGGACCAGGTGCGTCAGTTCCTGCCGAACGAGTTCGCGACGCTCGGCGCCGACGGGTTCGGTTTCTCCGACACCCGGGCCGCGGCACGCCGGTTCTTCAAGATCGACAGCCACTCCGTGGTGGTGCGAGCCCTCGAGATGCTGGCACGCCGCGGGGAGGTGGACGCTGGAGCGCCCGCCGAAGCGATCGACAAGTACAAGCTGCTTGATGTGAACGCCGGCACCACCGGCAACACCGGCGGGGACAGCTAGCCCGCACAGTGGGCTAGCGACTGCGGCGGCGTCGGCAGGCACACGCCGGCGGGCTGACACGGCCTAGGTAGGTACAGCGTCGGCGGGCACAGTCGCTCGCTCGAGTCAGAAACGGCCCTCGGGCTCAGGTTTGCCGGTTGCAACCGGCGAATCTGAGGCCCAGGGCCGTTTCTGTTGGGTGGGTGGCGCGCTGGCGGCGTGTTTGTAGCCTCCGCACAAAATGGAGCCTGACGCCGAGGGGACGTATGCTCAACCCATGCCTGTGTCCGAACGCCCCTTTCCACCCAGTTCCCGTAGGGCTCAGATCCCTGTAGCCGACCCGGACACGGTGGAGCGGCTGAAGTCGAAGATCGGCGCCCTGTCAACCGCCACCCTGCAGCAACTCGATGCGTCGCTGCCCTGGTACCGGGGATTACGTCCGGATGAGCGGTCTGCTCTGGGACTGGTGGCGCAAAAGGGAATCGCGTCTTTCGTTAACTGGTATCAGCGCCCGGTTTCGCCGGCCTGGGTCCTCAGCGACGTTTTTGGCACCGCGCCAACCGAGCTCACCCGCTCAATCAGCCTGCAGAAGGCGCTGCAACTGATCCGCGTAGTGGTTCAAGTGGTCGAGGACCGGGTGCCTGACCTGGCAGCTGACGCCGACCAGGGCGCACTCCGCGAAGCCGTTCTACGCTATTCACGGGAGGTGGCATTTGCTGCTGCCGACGTGTACGCGCGGGCCGCTGAGACCCGTGGGTCCTGGGACACCCGGCTCGAAGCACTCGTGGTCGACGCCATCCTCCGCGGGGAAAGTTCGGACGCCTTGCGTTCACGGATCGCCGCAGTGGGCTGGCAGTCCCAGGCCAGAATTACCGTCATGGTAGGCAGTTCTCCGCCGGAGCCCAACGCCCTATTCCTCAACGAGTTGCGGCGCACCACCGATCGAATCGCCGAAGACACCCTGGTGGGAATCCAGGGCGACCGGTTGATCCTCGTCCTCGGCGGGGTGGAGAACAACGAAAGCACCTACAGCCGTTTGAGTGATCTGTTTGGGCCGGGGCCTGTGGTGTACGGACCCGAATCCGAATCCCTGGTGGCCGCGAGCAGCTCAGCGCAGGCGGCTTTCGCCGGACTGACCGCGGCGCGCGCCTGGCCTGCCGCGCCACGCCCGGTTGCTGCCGACGACCTGTGGCCGGAACGGGTCATCTCCGGCGACGACACGGCGCGAAAGGCGCTGATTCGCAACATCTACCGTCCGCTGGTGGGTGCATCGAATGGCCTCGAGGAGACCCTGTCCTCCTACCTCAATCTGGGGCATTCGCTTGAGGCAACCTCCCGCGCGTTGTTCGTCCACGCGAACACCGTTCGCTACCGGCTACGACGGGTCTGCGACATCACCGGATGGGATCCGTTGCTCCCCCGTGAGGCGTTTGTCCTGCAGACGGCGCTCGTGGTGGGCAGACTGTCCCAACCATCGCCAGGGCCGGCCGAGCGCCCTGTTACTCGTCCGTAACCCGGTCCCTCGTTGTAGACTTCCTACAAAGCGACCCCCGGAGCTTCGTGCACCGGGATACCCAATAAACCTCTCCCAGTTTGGAAAGCTTGAAAAGTGCTTGCAATCGTCTGCCCCGGTCAGGGGTCCCAAACGCCCGGTTTCCTGAGCCCCTGGTTGGAACTTCCGGGCGTCTCTGATCATCTCGACTCCCTCAGCGGCCAGGCCGGTCTGGATCTCATCCGGCACGGCACCGAGTCCGATGAGGAAACGATCAAGGACACGGCGGTGGCGCAACCCCTGATTGTTGCTGCCGGCTTGGTGACAGCCCGTGTACTGCTGGCCAATCGTCCAATGACTGCAGCGACAGTTGTCGCCGGTCACTCGGTCGGCGAGCTGACGGCGTCGGCCATTTCCGGTGCATTGTCCGAACAGGACGCCGTAACATTTGTTCGCGTCCGAGCGACAGCGATGGCGGAGGCGGCTGCGGTCGTTCCCACCGGTATGAGTGCAGTGCTGGGTGGAGATCCCGACGACGTCGCCACCGTACTTGCGCGGCACGGCCTGACAGCGGCGAACTGCAATGGTGGTGGCCAGGTAGTCGCTGCCGGCACCCTGGAGCAGCTCGCGGCTTTGACAGCCGATCCGCCAGCCAAGGCCCGAGTCATCCCCCTCAAGGTGGCGGGCGCCTTCCACACTCATCACATGAGCCCGGCTGCGACAGCGCTGCAGGAGCTGAGAGGGTCCCTGATGCCGATGGCACCGGCCGCCACCCTGTTGTCCAACTTTGATGGGGCACCGGTGGTCACTGGGGAGGGCAATCTGGACAGTCTGATCGCCCAGGTATCCCGGCCGGTCAGATGGGATCTCTGCATGGCCCAGATGGAACAGATGGGTGTGTCCGGGGTGATCGAACTTTCGCCGGCGGGTACTTTAACCGGCCTGATGAAGCGCGGAATACGCGGGACCCCCACATTGGCCGTAAAATCGCCAGAGGATCTTGATGCTGCGGCTGCCTTCATTGATGAGCATTCCCGTACACCGGATCCGGTCATTTCCCCCATCGCAGAAGGACATTCGTGAACGCCCCGGCTTTGAAGCAAGCTCCACTGCGCGAGCACACCCGCATCCTCGGTATTGGGGCTTTCCGCCCCGATGTCATTGTGACCAATGAAGACGTCTGTCAGTGGATAGATTCTTCTGATGAGTGGATCCGGCAGCGTACCGGGATTGTGACGCGGCATCGCGCCGACCGGGACACCAGTGTGATCGACATGGCCGAAGCTGCTGCCCGAAGCGCTCTGGAGAACGCTGGCATTGAGGCATCCCAGCTCGACGCCGTGCTCGTCTCAACCGTGACCCACCCCTATGCCACTCCCTCGGCAGCCGCCCAGCTCACCGACCGGTTGGGAGCAACTCCGGCGCCGGCCTACGACATTTCCGCAGCCTGTGCAGGTTATTGCTATGGCATTGCGCAGGCTGATGCGATGGTGCACGCCGGAACTGCCGAGTACGTGCTGGTGGTGGGCGTTGAGAAGCTGTCGGACTTCATCGACAACGCAGACCGCACTATTTCCTTCCTGCTGGGCGACGGGGCCGGCGCGGTGGTGATCGGTCCTGCCGACAGCGCCGGGATTGGTCCGTCCGTCTGGGGCTCCGATGGCAGCAAGCACCAGGCCATCCGGATGTCCCACTCGCTCCTCGACATCCGGGATGCCGAGTTGGCCTCGGTTGCCGCAGTGGGTGGATCCCTCGACGACGCGCCGAAGGCCTCCTGGCCCACCATGCGCCAGGACGGGCAGACCGTCTTCCGTTGGGCTGTCTGGGAAATGGCCAAGGTGGCACAACGTGCTCTCGACGAAGCCGGGGTCACAGCTGACGACCTGGTCGCGTTTGTCCCTCATCAGGCGAATATCCGCATCATCGATGAAATGGTCAAGCAACTCAAGCTTCCCGAGCATGTCGAGGTGGCTCGCGATATCGTAGACGCGGGAAACACCTCCGCCGCCTCCATTCCACTTGCCATGCACCGCATGCTGCAGGAAAATCCCGCCCTGAGTGGCGGTCTTGCGCTGCAGATCGGTTTTGGCGCCGGGTTGGTGTTCGGCGCACAGGTGATAGTACTCCCCTAGATTTCCCCAAGCCAAACCGTCAACCGCGGTTTGATTAACCATGTCGGGTCATTGATCCGGCTAGACAAGAAAAGGAGCCATCCATGGCTAGCAACGAAGAAATCCTGGCCGGACTGGCCGAAATCGTCAACGAGGAAACTGGTCTTGCACCAGAGTCGGTTGAGATGGACAAGTCCTTCACCGATGACCTGGACATCGACTCCATCTCGATGATGACCATCGTGGTCAACGCCGAGGAAAAGTTCGGCGTTCGCATCCCCGACGAAGAGGTCAAGAACCTGAAGACCGTCGGCGACGCCGTCAACTTCATCTCCGGCGCGCAGGCCTAGATTTTTCAGACTTCGGGGCCGCCGGCATCCTCGGGTGCCGGCGGCCCGGAAGACGCCCACCAGCACGTTCCATCGCAACACCCCCACGTTTTAGAGAGTGAACCATGGCACGCAAAGTAGTGATCACTGGCCTAGGCGCGACGACGCCCATCGGCGGCGACGTTCCCACCATGTGGAAGAACGCCCTCAAAGGTGTTTCCGGTGCTCGAACCATCGAAGCCGACTGGGTCCAGGAGTACGAGCTGCCTGTGACCTTCGCGGCACAGGTCACCACCCCTGCCAGCGAGGTCCTCTCGCGAGTCGAAGCCAAGCGCATGGATCCGTCCACCCAGTTCGCGGTCATCGCAGCCCGCGAAGCCTGGCGGGATTCCGGGCTTGAAGAAATTGATCATGATCGGTTTGCGGTAGCCTTCGCAACCGGTATCGGCGGGGTGTGGACCCTGCTGGATGCGTGGGACACCCTCCGCGCCAAGGGCCCACGCCGTGTGCTGCCCATGACGGTGCCCATGTTGATGCCCAATGGGCCTGCAGCGGCCGTCAGCTTGGACCTGGGTGCCCGCGCGGGTGCCCACACGCCGGTCTCGGCGTGTGCTTCGGGCACCGAAGCACTCCACCAGGGGCTTGAGCTGATTCGCTCCGGGAAGGCCGACGTCGTCATGTGTGGCGGCGCCGAAGCTGCTATCCACCCCATGCCAATTGCCGCGTTCGCGTCGATGCACGCGCTTTCGCGTCGCAACGACGATCCCGAGCATGCGTCACGTCCCTACGACACCGGGCGAGATGGATTCGTCATGGGTGAAGGTGCTGGGGCCCTCCTCATCGAGGCTGAGGAACATGCTCTGGCTCGCGGAGCCCGGATCTACGGCGAACTCGCTGGCACATCGGTCACCGCCGATGCCTACCACATCACTGCTCCCGATCCCGGCGGATTGGGCGCTACGCGGGCGTTGAAGGCCGCCATGTTCGACGCACGGGTGCAGCCATCGGATATTTCGCATGTGAACGCACACGCAACATCCACTCCCGTTGGTGACAAACCCGAATACGTGGCTCTGAAGACAGCGCTGGGTTCACACATCGACAATGTGGCGGTGTCAGCAACCAAGTCGCAGACCGGCCATTTGCTCGGCGCTTCAGGTGCCGTTGAAGCGGTGATGACGGTCCTCGCTGTCTATGATCGCAAGATGCCTGTCACGATCAACCTGGAGAACCAGGATCCTGAAATTCCGCTGGACATTGTCACCACCGAGCGCACGCTTCCTGCTGGTGATCTGGTGGCGCTGAGCAACTCGTTCGGCTTTGGCGGACACAACGCTGTGATAGTTGTTCGCAGCGTCTAGTAAGTCAGCGGGTTCGCCCCCAGCGACCCAGCGAAAGTCAAAGGCGCCGCCCCTCAGGGGACGGCGCCTTTGACTTTTCCTGGAAGAGGTTGAGCTCAGGGACGGTGAGTGTCCGTTAGGCAGTGGTGGTTTGTTAGCCGACCTGGTGAAGCCACCTGACCGGTGCGCCTTCCGCGGCGTGCCGGAAGGGTTCAAGTTCTTCATCCCAGGACTCGCCGAGGGCGAGGGAAAGCTCGTGGTAGACGGCAGCGGGGTCGCCGGCGCCCGTTTCGTAGGCATACCGGATGCGGTCCTCGGTCACCATGATGTTGCCGTGAACGTCAGTGGCGGCGTGGAAGATCCCCAGTTCCGGTGTGTGTGACCACCGGCCGCCATCAGCGCCAGCGCTCTGTTCCTCGGTGACCTCGTACCGAAGATGGGCCCATCCGCGAAGGGCCGATGCCAGCTGCGCACCGGAACCCTGCGGGCCCACCCAAGACAACTCGGCACGGAACATACCGGGCGAGGCAGGTTGAGGGGTCCACTTTAGATCGGTTCGCTGATCAATCACAGAACCGATGGCCCACTCGATATGTGGGCATAGCGCGGAAGGGGCTGAGTGAATATACAACACTCCGCGCGCCGTAATACCAGACATTCCATCCTCCATAGCTGTAGGTACGTCTTCCCCAACGACCTGCAACGGGATCGAAAATATCTGTCTGTGTCCGCCGACACGGCAGACTAGGGTTCATTCTGCCTTACATAGTCTAATTGCGCCACTGTAACTACGTTAGTGCTACTCACATTGCCATTCGGGCTACTTGTCTTTCGCCCAACGTCGGTCTTTGCCAACCACCAGGTGTGGCGTCAGGCGCGGGGGTGGGCCTGCTCATAGCTCCTACGGAGACGATCCACCGAGACGTGGGTATAAATCTGGGTGGTGGCAAGACTCGAATGTCCGAGGATTTCCTGGACTGCCCTCAGATCTGCGCCGCCGTCCAGCAGATGGGTCGCAGTGCTGTGCCGCAAGGCGTGCGGTCCTGTCGCCGAAGTGCCTTCGACGCCAGCGAACAGCCTTTCGACTGTCGACCGTGCCTGGCGCTGATCCATTCGGCCCCCACGTCGACCCAGGAACAGCGCGTAGCCGCTGGCCGCGGTAACCAGCTTCGGACGGCCGCGACGGAGCCAATCGTCGAGGGCGTGTGCAGCAGGCACCCCGTACGGAACGGTTCGTTCCTTGTTGCCTTTACCGACCACGCGCAGGGTCCGGCGATCTACGTCGAGGTGGTCAACGTCCAACCCGACTAACTCCCCCACCCGGATGCCGGTGCCGTAAAGCACCTCTACGAGGGCTGTGTCCCTCAGGGCAATCGGGTCGCCCTCGGTTGATGCGGCGCGCAGGGATTCAAAGATCCCGTCCAGCTGTTTCGAGGATAGGACCCCGGGCAATGTTTTTTCCCGTTTGGGTGCGCGTAGTCGAAGCGCAGGGTTTGCCTCGATCAGTTCCTCGCGCACCGCCCATGCGAGGAAACTGCGAACGGTGGCAGCGCGCCGGGCAATCGTCGACCGCGCCTGGCCCTGCGCATCCATCGAACCAAGCCAGGATCGAAGATCAGCGAGAGTCAGCTCATCCAGTCGTGTGACACCGGAATCCTGAGCGAAGCGGAGCAGCCCTCCGATATCCGTCAGGTAGGCACGCACGGTGTGAACAGACCGATTCCGTTCGGCGCTGAGATAGCCCTGGTACCGAGCGACGATACTCTGGAAGGGCTCAGGCAATTGCTGCATCTATTCACTGTGGGCCCTGCGGCGTCCATCCTCAAGCAGGCGCTCCGGTCTACCGGCCTTCTGTCGCCAGATCGCGGGTTGAACCAGTTCCCAGGGGTAGAAGCCGGGTCGCAGGCCCAGCCTAACCTCAGGCAACGGGCAGATCACAGGCGGCAGCCCGACCACAGGCCCTGCCCGACCACAGGCCCTGCCCGACCTCAGGCGGCGGGACGGATTGCATCACCTGCCTCAAGCTCGAGTAGGAAGCGCTTGACCTCCGGTCCGGCCGAGTATCCTGTGATACCGCCGGTGGACCTGACCACGCGGTGCCCGGGAATGATGATCGACAGCGGGTTGACCCGGATGGCAGCGCCGATCGCCCGACCCATTAAAGGGTTCCCGAGCTGCGCGGCAAGTTCCCGATAGCTGCGAGTCTCCCCGTACGGGATAGCCAGGACCGCAGCCCAGACTTTCTGCTGGAAGTCAGTGCCGTTGGCGTGGACAGGGAGGCTGAAGGCGCGTCGGCTTCCCGCGAAGTAGGCGCGGAACTGGTCGCTCGCGCGGTTGAAGGTGGCGGTGTCCGCCTTCAGGCTGGCTGCACTCATGTGCTCCTCCACAACGCCGGACCCACCGGCAGCAGAGGTATGTCCGCCCGAGCCCGCTGAACCTCCTGAGGTACCCGGGGCGCCGGACCCGTTGCTCAGACCAGGTATCGTATTCGCGCCCAATATCCTGGCGAACGGGAGGCCAACGGCCGATGGGATCGGTGGTGGCTTATGCAGGTCGTGAAAGACCGCTGTGAGCGCACCCCGTTCGACGACCAGGAGGAGTCTGCCTATCGGGGTATCGATGAACTTATGCGTCTTCATCGGGGTGATCCTTCCATACTGTTAGTTGGGCTTGGTGTGGGGCCGGTTGTGGTCAGGATGAGGGGCGCCGCGACGCCACCCGCCGTCGTGGGTTCGTTCTGCGAGGGTGCTTAGCTCCAACCGGCTTAGTCCTGCCAGAACGTCACGAATGCTTAATCCGGCCACCGAGGCCAGTTTGTCGATGGTGGTGCTCGCTCGAACAGGCAGGGCGTCAAGCAGCAGGATGTCCTCGACGGTGAGACCATCGTGCACGGCATGCTCCCCGTCCGGCTCAGGGACCATGACGCTCCCAATGGGGCCAGCCAGTTCGGCGATCTCTGCGGCGTCGGTGACGCAGATGGCGCTACCCTCCCGCATGAGTCGATGGCATCCCGCAGAATTGGCTGAGAACACCGACCCGGGTACGGCGCCTACGGACCGTCCCAGCCCGGCAGCGTGATGGGCGGTGTTCAGTGCACCCGACCGCCAGCGTGCCTCAACCACCACGGTCACCGCGCACAGGGCTGCGATCAACCTGTTGCGCTGCAGGAATCTCCACCGGGTTGGCGAGGAGCCGGGCGGCACTTCGGCGACCAGCAGCCCGCGTCGTGCCGTTTCGCGCAGCAACTGCTCATTGCCCGCCGGGTAATACCGATCAATGCCGCACGCGGTCACCCCGATAGTCGGCAGCGTCCGTTCATCATCGGCGGCTGCCAGAGCAGAGCGGTGCGCCTGCGCATCGATTCCATAGGCTCCTCCCGAAACCACTGTGTACCCGCGGGTGACCAGACCGGCTGCCAGGTCGCCTGTCACAGCTGTTCCATAGGCTGTGCTGTCGCGTGACCCCACCACTGCCACCATGCGGTTGAGCTCAGGTATGCCCCGCGAGTAGTTTCCGCGGATCCAGAGACAGGAGGGCGCCGAGAGCTGCAGGTCATCGATGGCGTTGGGCCAGTCTTCACTTTCCGGGGTCAGGAGTATCCCACCCAGTCGTTCGAGGGTTGCAAGGTCTCGTTCGGGAGCCAGATCCGCGACCCGCGGCCTCCATCGTTCCAGCGCATCGACTAGCGCCTGCGGGCGGATACTGATCCCCTGTGATTCAAGTAGCCCGGCGACCTCCAGCGGCAACGTAGATCCAGCCGAAATCCGGCCGGTCGCGATCCGCAGAGCATCGATTGGCCCAGCCGCCAGAGTCAAGGCCAGACCCACGGTGTCTGATGGCTCGAACAGCCGCGATAGGGCTGCCCGGGCGACGACCGTGGGATTGGTATAACTGGTCATGAAGCACTCTCCTGCAGTCGAAGGTTTAGCGCGACTTCAACGTCGTGGGTGGTAGGCGAGGACTGTCCGCCCAGATCGGCGAGAGTCCACGCCACCCTCAGAACCCGATCGTGTCCCCGCATGGTGAGTGTCTCGTTGTTCATGGCTTTGTCTACCGGCGCTGTGACCGCCCGCGGGAGTTTGAGACCTTCGTTCAGCACCGACGAAGGCATTTCAGCGTTGGTGTTTGCCCCCCACTTCGCCAACCGTTCACGTTGAGCCGCGCGAGCTGCTGCCACCCGCGCGGCAACAACCGCCGACGACTCTGCCCGGGCGCCATCGGAGTAATCCGCAAGCGAAACCCGGGCCACCGCCAGCTGAAGATCCACCCGGTCGAGTAGGGGTTGGGACAAGCGGTTGAAGTATCGCCGCCGCTGTTCAGCAGTACAAACGCAGTCGATGCCTTTGCCGCTGGCCAGCCCACAGGGACAAGGATTCAGCGCCATCACCAGTTGAAACCTGGCGGGGTACGACGCGGTCCCTGCCGACCGGTGAAGCACCAGTTCGCCACTTTCCAAAGGCTCTCGCAAGGCCTCAAGGACTCCCCGTTGATACTCGGGCGCCTCGTCGAGGAAGAGCACTCCGCGGTGTGCCCGGGACGCGGCGCCGGGGCGCGGAATACCGCTACCGCCTCCGATAATCGAGGCCGTTGACGACGTATGGTGCGGGCTCTCAAACGGAGGTCGTCGCTGCAGCCCGTGACAGGAAAGCACCCGACCGAGGGAATGAATAGCTGTCACCTCCATTGCCTCCTGATCTGTGAGGTCGGGGAGGATCCCGGGCATTCGTTCAACCAGCATTGTCTTGCCGGCCCCGGGTGGACCCACCATCATCATGTGATGGGCCCCGGCGGCGGCGATTTCGACGGCGAACCGTGCTGCTGGCTGGCCGGCGATGTCGGCCATGTCTTTGATTGCTGGCTGGCGATTCCCCGGATTCGGCGGCAGTGGCGCCTGCACGGGATCAGTCGGCGTGTCAGGCAGGGACACTTTCGTGGGGTCTGCGCCGAACGCCAGAAAAACTTCGGCGAGGCTCGCAAATCCTTTGACCTCGGCCTGCGGGACGAGCGCCGCTTCGCCGTGATTGCCGGCAGCCACCACAAACCGGGTGTGGCCCGCCTTGACTCCGGCCATTACCGCGGGCAGCACGCCGCTGATCGGCCGAAGCCTGCCGTCGAGGCCCACCTCGGCGATGAAGACGGTGTTGCCGCACCGCCTTACCTCCCCGGTAGCTGCAAGGGCCGCCATGACGATCGCCAGGTCGAAGCCTGAGCCGCGCTTGTGCAGAGAGGCGGGAATCAAATTGACGGTGATCTTTCGACGGCTCAACGGGAGCCCAGCATTGCGTGCTCCGGCCCGAATTCGGTCACGCGCTTCGTTGAGCGATGCATCGGGTAAACCCAGGATCACGAAGGCCGGGAGGGTTTGTCCAATGTCTGCCTCCACTTCGATGATGTGGCCGTTCAGACCCACGAGCGACACCGCGTAGGTGCGTCCCAGCGGCATCAGCTGACCGCCCGGAGATGGTCGATCTGGGGTTCGCCGGTGCCGTTGTCGAGCACGGCCACCGCGTCCACGCGGATCTCCGAAAAGCGCAGCTCGTGAGCCTGCGCCCACCTCGCACCAAGTAAATAAAACCGCTCGGGCGTGGTGGCGCTTATCCCCTCCATCGGATGACCGAAATCCAGTGACGAGCAGGTCTTCACCTCGATCACCACCAGCGTTGATCCGTCGATCGCGACCAGGTCAATCTCCCCCAGCCCACAGCGCCAGTTGTGGTCCACCAGGTCCAACCCCGCGGCTTCGAGATACGACGCCGCCAGCGCCTCTCCCCTGCGTCCCAGTCGGTCCTTCGCCTTCATCACAACACCTCCGGTACCAGCGTGTTACAACCGGTACCGGAGGTGTCGGGTTACTCCAGCTATGTGCGGAAAGTCAGCAGCGCCCGCCCTGTGCAGGGCGAGTGGGACTGTGGAGTTGACGGTGTATCTTGCCGAACCCGCCGGGCGGTAGACCCAGCCGGAAGGAGCCCGATATGGCCGCAATAAATTGAGGCTTTGACGATCACCAAAACCACTGGGGTTTCTTGACAGATCAGGCTGGGGGCGGGACGCTCTTCCAAGCGAATGCGAGAGAAGGGGCCTGTCGTGACTAACGAATCAGTGCAAGACGGCAGCCAGCAAAACGTGGTTTCACCAGTCGTAGCCCAGCCGAATCCTCCTAACATTCAGAGCGAAACCCCGAGGGACATCCACCTCATCACGTATAGCTACCTTCGTTGGCTCCTGGTTTTGCTGCCAGTGGTCCTATTCGTCGTTACTGTCTCCACCGCAATTGAGCAGGGCCATTTAGAAAGGTCGATTAGTGCCTACTATGGGGGCTGGGTCCGGGACGTTTTCGTAGGAACCCTCATCGCGATAGCGGTTTGCCTTGTCGCTTATCAGGGAGTGGGTCTGATCGAGGACTATGCACTCAACGGCGCCGGTTTCTATGCCGTCTATGTGGCTCTGGTTCCGGCGGATTTTCCGGTGCTAATGGAGAAACTGAAGTCATCAGAGACACCGGACGGTTTGGCTCCGTCGGCAGACGAGTACATCTTCTTCCTACGCGTCACACTTGCATGTGTCTTGTTCCTAGTCCTGGTGGTCTTCCTGCTTGAGGTGCGAGCGGGGAACGTCCAGAGGCTCTTCCGAGCTGAAGTCGACCGTGACTGGCTGCATAAGCTCACCCGCTTTTTCCTTGTTGCAACCATGGCAGTCCTGATCGGGTTTCTGGCCCTAGCAAGCCAACAGCTGTACTTCCCTGCAGGTGACGTAACCATGGATGGACTCACCCAGTGGGGCATTCCCCTCACGATTCACGATCTTGCGGCAATATTCTTGATAAGTTCGCTATTTGTGGCCGTTCTTACCAATACCTGGCCTTTCTTCAAGTTCAGCGCCCTCCGCGAGTCTGCGCGACAGGGGTACCTGGTCATCGCCGTCCTTATGACTTTTGGTGCCTTTGTTCCAATACTTGTGGCTCAGCGCTTCGCGCCGGGCCGCGAGGTGATCCTACTTGAGTGGTGGGAAATTGGATTGTTTGCCACTTTTTGGGCGCTCGAGACTGGCAGGATGCGCAGGCTAAACAAGCGCCAGAAGACAGGGAGAACCGTAAGCACCGACGATAAAGCCCGTCTCCTTCCGGAGCCTTCTCGCGTCACGGACGGAAGCAGCAATTCCGCCCGATAAGCCACCGGCGTGGTCAGCATCTTGCCACGAGCCCACAAGAGGCACCCTGACAATGTCGGGTTCCACCGAGATGATGTGGCTGTTCGGCCCGACGAGCGACACCGCGTAGGTGCGTCCCGGCGGCATCAGCTGACCGCCCGGAGATAGTCGATTTGGGGTTCGCCGGTGCCGTCGTCGAGCACGGCCACCGCATCCACGCGGATCTCCGAAAAGCGCAGCCCATGAGCCTGCGCCCACCTCGCACCAAGTAAATAGAGCCGGTGAAGCTTGGTGGCGCTAATCCCCTCCATCGGATCACCGAAATCCAGCGACGAGCGGGTCTTCACCTCGATCACCACCAGCGTTGATCCGTCGATCGCGACCAGGTCAATCTCCCCCAGCCCACAGCGCCAGTTGTGGTCCACCAGGTCCAACCCCGCGGCTTCGAGATACGACGCCGCCAGCGCCTCTCCCCTGCGTCCCAGTCGGTCCTTCGCCTTCATCACAACACCTCCGGTACCAGCCTCTTACAGCCGGTACCGGAGGTGTCGGGTTACTCGAGCTATGTGCGAAAAGTCAGCGGCACCCGCCCTGTGCAGGACGGTGCCGCTGAGTGACAGCCCGGGCTAGACCACGGTTCGTTCAAGAACGGCGTCGATTTGTCCCATCGCCTGCTTGATGCCTTCTTCCATGCCCATCGCGATCATCTTCTCCAGCTGCTCCAGACTTTCGAAGCTCGACACAGTCGTCATACGCGTGCCGCTGTCAATGGCTTCGAGAGTGACCACGCCGTGCGTGGTTCCCATTTCGTCCATCGGATCCCCGTTCTCATCGGCGAAACCGTCGTCGAACTCCAGATGGGTGGGCGCGTTGATGGCAGTGAATTCCCACCACCCGCGGCTCTTGTCCCCCTCCGGACCGGTCATGTAGTAACTGGCTTTCCCGCCCGGAACGAAATCATGGCTGTCGAACGTCGCCGGGTAGGTCGGCGGGCCCCACCAGCGTTCGAGCTGACGCGGATCCTCCCAGACTTGCCAGAGCCGCTCAACGCTGGCGCTGAACTCGGCAACGATCGTGAGGGTTAAAGCCTCGGTGTCCTTGTGTGTACTGATAACTGTCATGTTGGTGATGCCCCTTCTTCCTCGGCCAGGATGTCGGAAATCCGGTCGACGCGTTGCCGCCAGATCGCTTCGTACTCCTCGAGCAGCCGCCGCGCCCTTCTCAACGCATCGAGATGAACCCGCACAATCTGCTCCCTTCCGCGCTTCTCCTTGGTCACAAGATTGGCGCGCTCAAGAACGGCCACATGCTTTTGCACTGCGGCGAAACTCATAGCGTAGTGGGCAGCCAAACCGGACACTGAATAATCACTGACCAGTGCTCGGACGAGAATGTCCCGTCGGGTGGTGTCAGCAAACGCCTGGAACAGGCGGTCCACCTCGACGTCAGTCAACTCATCTACAACCATGTGGTTGTACGTTAGTGAATGCGAAGCTTTCCGTCAAGGGGTCAGGAATGGTCAGGCAGGATTAACCGTGAATGACAGGAGCATCGCTTTCAGCTGGGCGTCTTGAAGGTGCGCCTGATACAGCCGTCCACCATTCTCATAGTCGGGAAGCGATTCGAAGACCAAGTGCACCGGGAGATTGGACTTTGCCTCGATTTGGGGGAGCAGTTCCGAGTCGAGGACCAGATGGTCCGGGCTGGGAAGGGCGGCGCCGTCGCCTGGAACTCCGCCGTCGAAGCGGGCGATCTGTCGACCTGAGGCCTCCGAAATGACGTAGGCCGATGCGCTGGGTTCCACCCCGTAGGTGGGCAGGTCCAGAGGTTCGACGGCGACCGCTTCCCACCCTGAGGGAAGCAGGAAGCTGTAGATACCATCCGGCGGTGTGCCGAAATTACCCAGCGCCTACCTCAGGGAGACTTCAGTTCCCGAGTGGACCATCCTTGGGCAGCGCGATGTCGTCGGACTTGGTCAGTTCTTCGACGTTGACGTCCTTGAAGGTGATCACCCTGACGTTCTTGACGAACCGTGCCGTGCGGTAGACGTCCCACACCCACGCGTCCTGAAGCGTGAGGTCGAAATAGATCTCGCCGTCGGCCGAGCGCGCCTGCAGGTCAACGTGGTTGGCGAGGTAGAACCGGCGTTCAGTCTCCACCACGTAGCTGAACAGCCCGACGACGTCGCGGTACTCACGGTAGAGCTGCAGCTCCATGTCGGTTTCGTAGTTTTCAAGATCCTCAGCACTCATCGTCCCATCATCCCCCAATTTCCACTCGGGGCATGCTGATCCTGTCCCCGGCCCCTAGTCGCCAGGTGGTGCGATGCAAAGCGGTGGCACCCAGGCCATCAATCGCGGCGCGGTGGCCCGCCGTCGCATAACCCTTGTTGATCTCCCAGCCATACTGGGGATGCTCAGCGGCATAGGCGACCATCATGGCGTCGCGTTCCACTTTCGCCAGGACGCTGGCCGCCGCGACGCTAAGGCATTGCAGGTCGGCTTTGATGCGGGTGTGGACTGGGACATCGCATCCGGTGAAGATCTCCGCCTCCACCGCGTCAACGTCCAGCGCCCCGGGGCCCACGGTTTCGGCGTCGAAGAGAGTGGCTTGCTCACGCGGCGAAAGCCAATCGTGGTTGCCGTCAAGGATCACAGCATCGGGTCGTGCAGTGACCACAACCTGCTCCCAGGCCCGGTTTCCCGCCAGCTGCAGCGCACGCATCAGCCCGACGTCGTCAATCTCGGCCGCGGTGGCATGCCCGACGCCGTAGGCCAACGCCCATTTCTGGATCCTCGGGACCAGCTTCACCCGATCCGCTGGGGACAGCAGCTTGCTGTCCCGGACTCCTCTCAACCCCTTGACCGCCGAAAGGTCGATCATGACGAGCCCCACCGAGACCGGACCCGCGAGGGCACCCCGGCCAACCTCGTCGCATCCGGCCAGCAAACGGTGTCCCGAGTCCAGGAATGACCGTTCAAAGCGGAGGGTGGGGGCAGCAGATTTCATCGCAGTCAGGGAGCTGTGGCGGCTTCGGGCGCGGGAATTGAGTCGAAGACCTCCGGGTAATTGCCGAGGAATCCCATCCGGTTCAGGGGCCAGGCAACTACTGCAGCTTTACCTTCAATGTCCTCGACGTCGATGAATCCGGAGTTGGGCTTGTCAGCGTTGGCGCGCGAGTCGGCCGAGGCGTTGCGATGGTCACCCATCACCCAGATTTTGCCTTCGGGGACAGTCACGTCGAATTCGGTATCCGAGGGGCTCGCCCCCGGGTAGAGGTAGGGCTCTTCGAGGGGTTCGCCGTTGACCGTGATCCGGCCGTCGTCGTCGCAGCACACCACCCGGTCACCGGCCATGCCGATGACGCGCTTCACCAGGTGCTGCTGGGTGTCATCGGGGAGGAGGCCGACGAAGATCAGGCCGTCCTTGACCCAGTTGGCTCCGGGGCCGGTGCCGGGCGGTGGTGCTGGCAGCCAGCCCTCGGTGTCCTGGAAGACGACGACGTCGCCGCGCTGCAGTTCAAAGGGTGCGGGAACCAGTTGGTTGACGAAGATCCGGTCGTCGATCTCGAGGGTGTTCTCCATCGATCCGGAGGGGATGAAGAAGGCCCTGAACAGGAAGGTCTTGATCAGGAAGGACAGCAGGATGGCAATGCCGACGATGATCAGGATTTCCTTGAGCCAGCCACCAAGGCTGCGGGCGCCGTCGTCGTTCGCCTGCTTCTTCCCGCTCCGGTCACGGTGCGCCGAGCGGCTCACATCGGGGCTGGGGGCATCCGAACGGGCATCAGCGTCGTCGTTGGACTTGCCGGGGACGCTTGTTGCCATCTGCTGGTCATCTACCTAAGGTCGGTGGTCGGTGAAACGTTCAATGGGGCCGGAGCGCGAGGGTGGCCAGACAATCTGCACTGCTCGGCCCAGTACCCGCTCCGTCGAGACCAGTCCCCCACCGGGTGCCCCCAGCAACGACCGTGAATCAAACGAATCGGAGCGGTGATCACCCATTACCCACAATTTACCCTGTGGGACCTCAACCTCGAACTGTTGGTCACTGGGTGCGTCCGAAGGGAAAACGTAGGGCTCGTCAAGTGGGTTCCCGTTCACTTCCAGCTGCCCGCCCGGACTGCAACACGCCACGGTGTCGCCGCCGACACCCAGGATCCGCTTCACGTAGACGGTGTCGCTGCCGGAGACCCCTAACCAGTGGCCGACCGTCCCGAGGAGCTCCCCCGGACCACCCCCACTGATGGGATCGAACGAGCCCCGACCGTCGAAGACGACGACGTCGCCGCGCTGCGGTTCGCCGTCGAGCCGGGAAACGAGCACCCGGTCTCCTTCTTCCAGGAGCGGCTGCATCGATTCCGAGGGAATGAAGTAGATGTCCACCACCGTCGCCCTGAGGACAGAGGCGAGCACCACGGCGATGAGGAGTGCTGACAGCACAAAACGCCAGCCCCGGAAGGGCCGGCGTTCTGGTTGTGCTCCCGCAGAATGCCGGGGAAGATCTGATCCCGGCATGGTGCGGTTCAAGAACTGGTGTTACTTGGCAGTCTTGGGTTCGCGCTTTTCCTTGATCTTGGCAGCCTTGCCGCGAAGATCGCGCATGTAGTAGAGCTTCGCGCGGCGAACGTCGCCACGTGAGACAACCTCGATCTTGTCGAGGACTGGGGAGTGAACCGGGAAGGTACGCTCCACACCAACACCGAAGCTGACCTTGCGGACGGTGAAGGTTTCGCGGAGGCCATCACCCTGGCGGCCAACAACGAAGCCCTGGAAGATCTGAACACGGGTGTTCTTGCCTTCAATAATGTTTACGTGCACCTTGAGGTTGTCACCGGCGCGGAATGCAGGAATGTCGGTGCGCAGTGATGCTGCGTCGACGGCGTCAAGAATATGCATGGTTATTGCTCCTGGTGAACGCCACAGGTCATTCACGTTAGTCACAGCGGTCAAGGCCTAGGCAATGTCCGCCGGAAAATTAGTTGGACCGGCAAACCATGAGTTGGTCGCCAGCGTGTCAGCCTGTTGGTAGTTCTCCCCCTGTGGCAGGGAACAACCCAGTAGACACAAAGTTCAATTATGCCATATGGATGGGGTTGGTCAGTCAACGCTTTCGGAGGTGATCTCCGGTTGACGGGTCAACGCCCCGTCGACGACGACGTACCCCAGCTGCGCCAACGCGGCCAGGTCTTCCTTGCTCAGCGTCCCGGCCGGCAACCCGGCCAGCAGGTCCGGCCGACGCTGTGCCGTGCGCCGGAACTGTTCGTCCCGCCTGAACTGGGCGATCCGCGCGTGGTTGCCACTGAGCAGCACCTCGGGAATACCGCGGCCGCGCCAGTCGGAGGGCTTGGTGTAAACCGGGTATTCCAGCAGCCCGTCGGAGTGGGACTCTTCAACCAGTGACTCGGGATTACCCACCACTCCGGGCAGCAACCTACCGACGGCCTCCACCATCGCCAACACTGCGACTTCTCCCCCGTTAAGGACGTAGTCGCCGAGGCTGACCGGCCGAACATCGAACTGGTCACCGGCCCACTCGAGCACCCGTTCGTCGATCCCCTCATACCTGCCGCAGGCGAAAGCAAGGTGCGGTTCCTCAGCCAGTTCGTGGGCCATTTGCTGGGTAAAGACCGCTCCTGCAGGCGATGGCACAATCAGCACCGGCCGGCCCTCGGCCGGCGACGCGTCTATCACTGACTGCAGCGCCAATGCCCACGGCTCGGGCTTCATCACCATTCCGGCGCCGCCGCCATAGGGCGTGTCGTCAACGGTACGGTGCCGGTCGGTGGTGAAGCTGCGCAGGTCGTGGACCCGAAGATCCAGCAACCCGTCCTGCCTCGCCTTCCCGATCAGCGACAGATCGAGGGCAGCCAGGTACTCCGGGAAAATACTGACGACGTCGATGCGCACTTAGCGACCGCTGCCCTCAGCGTCAGAGGCGGCGGCGGGGTCAGCGGCGGCGGGGTCTGTGTCAGACGCAGGGTCGGCGGGGTTCGTGTCAGACGCAGTGCCGGCGGGGCCGTCGTCGTCGACGTCGGTCACTTCGCCGTCGTCCGGGCCTGCCTGATTGGATCCGGGCAGATTCAGCTCAAACAATCCGGCGGGCGGGGTCAGCAGCACATAACCGTCAGCGACGTTGACCTCGGGGACGATTTCGGCGACAAACGGGACCAGCGTCTCGTGGCCTGCGGAGGTTTCGACAATCAACAGGTCCTGCACCTCGAGCGTGCGGAGTCCGCTGACTTTGCCGACGACGTCGTTCCCTACCCGCGCCTCAAGACCCACCAGTTCGTGTTCGTACCAGGCGTCGTCGTCGTCATCCTCTGCCTCATCCGTATCGATGAACAGTTTGGCGCCGCGCAGGGTTTCTGCCGCGTTGCGGTCAGAGAACCCGTCGAACCCGAGGATCAGGATGTCCTTGTTCCAGCGGGCACCGCTGACCGTCAGCGGGCCAAGCGCGGCCGGCTCGGCGCGAAAGATGGCCCCGGCCTCGAACCGGTCTTCCGGCGCATCCGTGAACAGCTGCACTGTCACTTCGCCGCGAATACCATGGGGTTTGCCGATCCTGGCAACCTGAACTTCCATCTGACACTCCTGGTGCTGCTGGGGTAGGTGGACAAAAATTTGGCCCCGCCACCATTATCCGGTGCGGGGCCAAACTCAATGTAATACTGTGCTGAATTGGTGTGCTGAAGCGCTGTTAGCCCCGGCGGCGGTCCGTATCGACTACGTCCACGCGTACCGGTTCGCCGTCGGCGAGGGCTGACACAACGGTGCGCAAGGCGCGGGCTGTGCGGCCCTGGCGGCCAATGACCCGGCCCAGATCGTCCTGATGAACCCGCACCTCGAGGGTTTCCCCACGGCGGTTGTTCTTCAGGGAAACCTTGACATCATCGGGACTGTCAACAATTCCCCGGACGAGGTGTTCCAGCGCTTCGGCCAGCAATTTAGTTGGCCTCGGCGGTTTCAGTCTCGGCTTCGGCTGGTGCCTCGGCGTCGGACTTCTTGGCCTTGGGGGTGATGGCTTCAGGAACGATTACCGAACCCTTTTCAGGGGCGACGAAGGTTTCCTTGGGAGCCTTGGTCTTCAAGGTTCCCTCCTGGCCTTCGAGTCCCTTGAACTTCTGCCAGTCACCGGTGATCTTGAGCAGTACTGCAACCTGCTCGGTTGGCTGTGCGCCAACGCCGAGCCAGTACTGTGCACGCTCGGAGTTGATCTCGATGAACGAGGGCTCCTCGGTGGGGTTGTACTTACCGATTTCCTCGAGGGCACGGCCATCACGCTTGGCGCGTGCATCCATGACGACGACACGGTAGAAAGGTGCGCGGATTTTACCCATGCGCTTCAGGCGAATCTTTACGGCCACTGTTGTGGTCACTCCTTGATGATCTAAAGGGGTGAACCCTACTCAGTGCTCCCGTGGGGCGGGCCACCTCTGAGGGTTCAAAAGGACAAGATGCGCGCGCAGAGAGAGGGGCTGCCCGGATCGAGTACAGGTCTATTGTGCCAGATCGCAGACTCCAGCACGAATCACGCCACGCTAGCTCACTGCCACCCGGATTTTGTTGTTCCACGGGTCTTTGAAGCGTAGCTCGCTGCCGGTGTGGTGGTGGTCGATCCCGGCAGCTTTCAGCCTCTCGGCGAGGGCTCCCACGTGGTCCTCGGCTGGGACCCGGACGAGTACCTCCCCGAGCCCTAGCGTGTCTTTGCGCGGTCCGGCGCCCCGACTGTTCCACACATTCATGGCCATGTGGTGGTGGTATCCCCCAGCCGAGACAAACAGCGCCTGGCCGTGCCAGCCGGCGGTCCGCTCGAATCCGAGTGTGTCGACGTAGAACCTCCCGGCGGTTTCGACGTCGCCGACCTGCAGGTGGACGTGCCCGACGACGGCCGCCGCCTTGGCCTGGCCGGTCACCGCATCCTGGGTTAGGTGGTCCCGCAGGTAGGTGTCCGCCGGCAGCCGGAGGCTGTCCATCACGACTGATTTTCCTGCCGTCTGTCCGGTGTCGTCGGTGGTCCACTGCCAGGTGTCGCGCGGTTTGTCGAAGTAGAGCTCAATCCCGTTACCTTCGGGGTCGGTGAAGTAGAAAGCCTCGCTGACGAGGTGATCGGCGCTGCCAACGTACAGGCCGGCGTCGTACTGTGCGGTCGCGGCGACGGTGGCGGCGAGGGCTGACCGGTCATCGAAAAGCAGCGCGGTATGGAACAGCCCGGCCTCCCCGTGGGCCGGGAGTTGGAGTCCTTGCGCCGGCGCAAGGTGAATCAGCGGCGTGTTTCCGCGACCAAGGTGCACGCCTTCGCGGGTTTCCTCGATGACTTCGAGTCCGAGGGCTCGCTGGTAGTAGTCGGACATTGTGGGCAGGTCGCCCACCTTGAGTAGCACTGCGCCCATTGATAGGTCGGCCGGCAATAAGTCCTGGGTGTTGGTCATGGTGTTCTCCTCAACATGATGCTGTATCGGAGATAACTACTTGAAGCTTCAAGTTATTCCGTTGGACACCGTGCGGGTCCTCCCAGCTCCTGGCACTGTTTTGACGTGTCGGGCCGGGACACGCCGTCGTCGGGGCGCCGATCGGCCCAGTAGGAGGGGAGGTCTGCACACCGCGGGCCCTCAGGCCCGAGCTACAACGCGGCGCGCATGGGCACTCTGCGACCGACTCGGTCGAGGCCGATTGCTGCCTCATGGTTTCGGATGGCGAGCAGCGCCGGGGATGGCTCACGAACCGTTTCGAAGCCGCAGGTTGCGTAGAACGGGGCGTTGAAGGGGACATCCGCGAAGGTAGTCAGGGTAATCCAGGGATAACCAGCGTGCCGCGCCCAGTCCTTCGACGCTTCGACCAGCGCCCGCCCTGTCCCCCTACCCGCATGGGCGGGAAGGACTGCGAGCTGCTCGAGGTGCGCGCCGCCGTCGAGCTCTTCCAGACGGGCGAACCCGATGCACGGCCTGCCTGCGACCAACAACTTCAGCGATGCCGCAAGTTCCGATCGCGACGCTCCCGCCGGAAGGGACACGGGGAGGGGCATTCCGTTGAGATAGGTCAGCAATGAATCAGCTGCCGCCTCGATGGCTGGCAGGAAGGTGAGGTCCAGCTTCTCGGCTTCGCGGATGCTGATCATGCGGTCAAGTGTAGGCCCGGCGCCGTGTGAGGCCCCCGGTGTCCGGGTTGGTCATCACAACCCGTTCAGTACCGGCCGGATGCTAGGCGTCGGTACCTGCACGCGCGGCGACGAACTCGCGGATCAGGGCATCGCCGTCGGGAGTGTCCTGCGGCCGGTGGGCGCCCGGGGCGACGATGTGCTGGGCGCCGGTAACAGCCAGGTAACCGGCGATTTCCTCGTAGAGCGGCTCCCAGCCACCGGTGATGATCAGTGTCGGAACGCCCGGCACAATGTCCAGCGGTGCTTCCCATGGCGGGGACTGCAACCTGAGCCGATGGGCAGCGCGGCGGGCCTCCGACGTTGCGGGGTGCCGCGCCTCGGTGGAGAACACGAGTCGGACAAATTCCTGGAGGAATGCCTCATCCGACAGCGAGTCGCGGCGTTCGTAGAGCGGTCCCACCAGTGCGCGGTGCGCGGCGGTCGCGGGCAGGTCGGCGGTCAGGGACAGGCATGCGGGCTCGATCAGGATCAGGGAGCGGACCAGCTCCGGCCGCTCGACTGCTGCCATCATCGCCGAGATCGCCCCCTGCGAATGGGCCACCACGTGTCCGCCCTCCCCAAGGGCGTCCACCACAATCCGCTGATCCTCGTGGAAATCGGTGGGCAACGGGTCGGCTCCGGCTTCGAAACCGTGGCGACGAAGGTAAAGGCAGTCGTAGCTGCTCGCGAGGGCGTGCTGGGTTGGCCACGCGGCGGTGCCGAAGCTGCCGCTGCCGTGGACGAAGACGAGCCGTTCCTGGGTCATTGCGCCGCTCTTAGCTTCCGGGGGGATGGATCGAGTCAACAGAAATAACGGGTTTCACAACGAAAAACCGTCAGTGGTGTTGACTCGACCCGAGGTGTGGGGCGAGTCTGTCTGTCGGAGGCAGCCCTACTTGCCGAGGAACTTGTCGAAGCCCTTCGGGAGGTTCAGGGAGGACGGGTCGAAGTCATTCTGGGCACCAAAGGCTGCACCCGACGGAACCGACGGCCGGTTACGGCGAGCCTCGGCATCGGCCCGCTCCTGCGCTGCCTTCGCCGGGTTACCCGACTTGGCCTTCTTCTTACCCTTCGTCACGGCCTTACCCTTGCGTGCGCCGCCGTTGAAGCCGCCAGGTCCGGCCATGCCGGGCATTCCCGGGATCCCACCGCCGGACGCCATCTTCTTCATCATCTTCTGCGCCTGACCGAACCGCTCCAGCAGGCCGTTGACCTCGGACACGTGAACGCCCGAACCGCGCGCAATACGGGCACGCCGTGAGCCGTTGATGATCTTCGGTGCGACGCGTTCGTGCTTGGTCATTGACCGCACAATCGCTTCGACCCGGTCAATCTCGCGTTCGTCGAAGTTTTCCAGCTGCTCCCGCATTCCGGCAGCGCCGGGCATCATCATGAGCATCTTCTTCATGGAGCCCATGTTGCGGATCTGCTGCATCTGCGCCAGGAAATCGTCGAGCGTGAAGTCCTCCTGGTCGGAGAACTTCTGCGCCATCCGCGCAGCTTCGTCCTTGTCCCAGGACTTCTCAGCCTGCTCGATCAGGGTCAGGATGTCGCCCATGTCGAGGATGCGCGAAGCCATCCGGTCGGGGTGGAACAGCTCGAAGTCGTTCAGGCCCTCACCGGTCGAGGCGAACATGACCGGCTTCCCGGTGACCGACGCAACTGACAGCGCCGCGCCACCGCGCGCGTCGCCATCGAGCTTGGTCAGGACGACGCCGGTGAAGTTCACGCCCTCGTTGAAGGCCTGGGCCGTGTTGACGGCGTCCTGCCCGATCATCGCGTCAATCACGAACAGCACTTCGTCGGGGTTCACGGCGTCGCGGATGTCGGATGCCTGCTGCATCAGCTCCGCGTCAATACCGAGGCGGCCAGCCGTATCAACGATGACGACGTCGTGCAGTTTGGTGCGTGCCTCGGCAACGCCGGCGCGTGCGACGGCGACCGGGTCACCGGTGGCGGTTTCAAACTCGGAGCTGACTCCCGGGTGCGGCGCGAAGACCGGCACCCCGGCGCGTTCGCCGTTGACCTGCAACTGCTTGACCGCGTTGGGGCGCTGCAGGTCACACGCGACCAGGAGGGGGCTGTGGCCCTGACCCTTGAGCCACTTCGACAGCTTGCCCGCCAGGGTGGTCTTACCTGCACCCTGCAGGCCGGCGAGCATGATGACCGTCGGCGGATTCTTGGCGAGACGGATCCGGCGTGTTTCCCCGCCGAGGATTCCCACAAGCTCCTCATTGACGATCTTGACGACCTGCTGGCCCGGGTTCAGGGCCTGGGACACCTCAAGGCCCAGCGCCCGTTCCTTGACCTTGGCGGTGAACTCGCGGACAACGCTGACCGCGACGTCAGCGTCGAGGAGGGCGCGACGAATCTCGCGAACCGTGGCGTCGACGTCGGCTTCGGAGAGCCGGCCCTTCCCGCGGAGGTTCTTGAAAGTTTCTGTCAACCGGTCAGAGAGTGAATTAAACACGTGCCGTGAACTGCTTTCTTCGATGGATAAAAGGCTCTGCCATCAAGGGTACCAACTGGGGCGGACGGCGGCTTGCGGGACATCTCGGTACCGAGGTGGCAGGGTGGATGGTGTGGAAACGCATACAAACTCAGTCCAGGACAGCCTGCCCTTCGCCCCCGATCAGGAGGTCTCGACGCTGCTCATCCTGGGCGCGTCAGGCGATCTGACCGGCCGGCTGTTACTCCCCGGTCTGGCCCGGCTGGTTCAGCATGGTCGAGCTCGTGGCCTGCGGCTGGTGGGCGCCGGCTACGACGATTGGAGCGACGAGCAGTGGTCGGAGCGGGTCACCCAGTCTTTTGCCAGTGCGCGGGAGGCGGCCGACGACGACGGCCGGGGTGTGCTCGACCTGTTGCGGACCACGAGCGTGTACCGCCAGATTGATGTGACCACGCCCGGCGAACTGGCCAGCCTGGTTTCCTCCCTGCAGGGGCCGGTCGCCGTATATTTCGCGCTGCCGCCGGCAATCTCGGAGAAAGCGTGCGAGCTGCTCTCCCCCGGCGATCTGCCGGATCACACCAGGCTGGTCATGGAGAAGCCCTTCGGCACCGATCAGGGCTCGGCGTTCCGGCTCAACGAAACACTGACCCGGCTGGTCCCCGAGGACCACATTCACCGGGTGGACCATTTCCTGGGCAAGGCGACGGTATTGAACATTCTGGGGCTCAGGTTCGCCAACCGTCTGCTGGAACCTGTCTGGAACAACCTGCACATCGATCGGGTCGAGGTGGTCTACGACGAGGCGCTGGCCCTTGAAGGCCGCGCCGGCTATTACGACGGCGCCGGGGCCCTCCGGGACATGATCCAGAGTCACCTGCTCCACGCCATGGCCATCCTCGCGATGGAGTCACCGGTCAGTCTGCACGAACGCGACCTGAGGGATGGCCTTGGTGCCGTGCTGCGCGCCAGCACGGTTGACCCCGATTTCGCGAAAAGTACGCGGCGCGCCCGGTATGCCGCCGGGACAGTCGATGGGCGGGTGATCCCCGACTACGCGGCCGAGGACGGCGTCGACCCGGCCCGTGGAACCGAGACCCTCGCGGAGATCACCGTGTCGATCAACAACGCACGGTGGGCCGGTGTGCCGTTCATCCTCAGGTCGGGAAAGGCGCTGGGCGGGAACCGGAAAGAAGCGTTGGTGACGTTCAAACCGGTCAGCCATCTCCCGGCGGGCTTCACCGGGCAGGACTCACCAACCCAGTTGCGGATCGGTTTTGGCCCCGAAACCCTCAAGCTGGAAATCGATGTGAACGGCCCGGGCGACATTTTTTCCCTGGACCGGGCCGTACTGGGGGTCGAGCTGAATGCCTCGGAGCTGCTGCCCTACGGCGAAGTCCTCGAAGGAGTGCTGACCGGCGACCCGACCCTGTCGGTGCGGGGCGACACCGCCGAGGACTGCTGGCGGATCGTCGATCCGGTACTCGCCGCGTGGGCTGCCAATGAGGTGCCGCTCGACGAATATCCGGCAGGGTCACCCGGCCCCGCGGCCTGGACCAACTAGCCGCTGCGGAACCGCCTAAAAACCGAAAGTCACCCTCCTGCTCCGAACACCCGCTGCAGGCGGTGCTTTCGGAGCCGAAGGGTGACTTCGGTCGGCGTGGTGAGCCGGGTCAGAGTGCGGCGTCGCCGCGTTCACCGGTGCGGACGCGGACGGCGTCCTCGACGGGGATCACCCAGACCTTCCCGTCACCGGCCCTCCCGGTGTTGGCGGTCGAGACCAGGACATCGACGATGTCGGTGACCCAGGCATCCGCAACCAGCACTTCGACGCGGATCTTCTGGAGGAGGTCAACCGTGTATTCGGCGCCACGGTATACCTCGGTGTGGCCCCGCTGTCTTCCGTAGCCGCTTGCCCCGCTGACCGTGAGGCCCTGTACGCCATACGTTTCGAGGGCTCCACGGACGCCGTCGAGCTTATCCGGGCGGACGATTGCTGTTACCAGCTTCATGAGTTCACCTTTTCCGAAGCATTTTCCGTAGCTGCAACATTGGTAGTGGGGTGGAACTGTCCACCGACGCCGAGGCCGCCGAATTCGTACGCTGTTTCTGCGTGCTCGGAGAGGTCGACGCCGGATACCTCGTCGTCCGCGGTGACGCGGAACCCGATGGTCTTGTGGATGCCCAGACCGATGATGGCGGTCATCACCGCCGAGAGAGTGACAGCCACGAGGACCGACACCACCTGGGCGAGCAACTGGCCGCCGCCGCCGCCGTAGAAGAGGCCTCCACCTTCGCCGTCGACCGGCATGGCGATGAAGCCCAGGGCAATGGTGCCGGCGGTGCCAGCGACCAGGTGGACCGCTACGACGTCGAGTGAATCGTCGAAGCCCAGCTTGTACTTCAGGCCCACAGCCAGGGCGCACAGCACGCCGGCGACCAGGCCCAGACCAATCGCACCGATGGGGGTGACGTTGGCGCATGCGGGCGTGATGGCAACGAGACCGGCGACAATACCCGAGGCTGCGCCCAGGGAGGTGGGACGTCCGTCGCGGAAACGTTCAAGGACGAGCCAGCCGACCATCGCTGCTGCCGGAGCGACCATGGTGTTGACCCAGATGAGACCCGCTTCTTCGGCGGAGCCAGCGGCGCCGCCGTTGAATCCGAACCAGCCGAACCACAGCAGTGCTGCGCCGAGCATAACCAGCGGCACGTTGTGGGGGCGCTGCGCCGGATCCTTGCCGAAGCCCTGGCGCTTGCCGAGGATGATTGCGAGCACGAGTGCTGCAACGCCGGCACTGATGTGAACCACCGTTCCACCGGCGAAGTCGATTGCTTCACCAACCGCGCCGCCAACAGCGCCATCTGCGCTCAGCAGTCCGCCACCCCACACCATGAAGGCCAGTGGGCAGTAGACGGCAGTGACCCAGATGGGTACGAAGAGCGACCAGGCGCCGAACTTGGCCCGATCGGCAATCGCCCCGCTGATCAGTGCGACGGTGATGATGGCGAAGGTTACGCCGAACCCGGCTCCGATCATGTCCTCGCTGCCGATCAGCCCTTCGAGACCGAATGAGGCGAACGGGTTACCGAAAAGCTGTGCAACGCCGTCGCCCCCTGTCATTGAATATCCCCAGAGAACCCACACTATGCCGACCAAACCGACGGCGATGAAACTCATCATCATCATGTTCAGTGCGGCCTTGGCGCGCGTCATGCCGCCGTAGAAAAATGCCAGCCCTGGTGTCATCAGAAGCACCATGGCGGCCGAAATCATTACCCAGACGTGACCTGCTGTCAGATCCATCGTCACATCCTCTCGCGAGTGGCGGGGAGTTCCCGCATTCGTAAGTCTGCCTACGCTGTGTTTCCGATCCGTGAACCAATTGATTGCCGGGAAGTTACAGAACCCGCACCGCGGTAAAGAATGCGTGACAGCCATGTTTCGGCCGTGTGAACGGACCCAGGAAACGCCGCCGTGACTGGACTGGAACCCTTACCTGAGATAGGGGAAGAGAAGCAGGCTGTTGGCTGGTTAGACTGGCTAGGAGCTGACAACGATGGAGAATAATGTCCGATTACCCCAATAGCCTGACGCCTGATCCTGCACCGGAGGAGACCGGGCAAGAACCCGCAAAGCGTTCCCGACCGAGCCCGAAGGTCATGGTTGCGACCGGACTGGCAACCATCGTGGTGGTGGTTGGCGCGGGGGTAGGCATTTCCGCACTCGCCCAGGACGAGGAGCCACGTGCGACGCCGTCGTCGTCGCCGAGTGCAGCGGCGGTCGAAACGTCATCAGCTCCCACCCCCGAGCCGTCGCCGGCGTCCACGGAGCCGCTGCCGCCAGCGCCGACTGTCTTCTATGAGCAGGCCGGCCCACCAGCGGGGTCGCCGCTGGAAGCTGTCGAAGCGATGACCATTGAGGTATCCGACGAGCCGACCGGCACCGAGCTGCCATCCAACCTCATCGGGTTGTCACTGGAAGCCACCGACCTCGCCGACCCTCGGATGTCCGGCGACAATCCGGAGATCGTGACCAGCCTGACCGGTCTAGGGCGCCCAATGCTTCGGTTCGGCGGTAACGCTGTGGATCGCCGGTTCTTCTGGACGTCATCCAACGAAGCAATCCCCGGGAACCTTGAAGGCGACAAAGCTCACCCGGTGCGTGCCGCCGGCCCAGCCGACCTGGAACGGGTCAATACCCTGCTGGAAGCAGCCGACGCCACCATCAGCCTGACCGTGGACCTGGGCAACTACGATCCTGAGCGCGCAGCTGACATGACCATGCATGCCTCGAACATTTTTGGGGACCGGTTGGTCGGAATCACCATCGGCAACGAGCCCAACGGGTATCCCACCAATGGTCTGCGGCCGTCCGGTTGGGGTATCCCCGAATACCTCGAGGAACTCAAGGCCTATGCCGATGCGATGTATGAGGTAGCGCCCGAGGTTCGCATCGTTGGCCCCGGCACCTATGCGGAGGCCTGGTGGGAGCCGTTCACCCAGGCTGACCTGCAGCAGGAGAAGATTCTTTCGTTCCACCACTACCCGCTGTCGCAGTGTGACGGATCGAATGATCCCCTGGGCGAGCCCATCATGGAGAACCTGATGGCTTCGGCGATCCATGACCGTGCCGACAATTACCGCCGTGCAGCGCTGGCCCCCGCCGAAGCGGCCGGCCTGGAAACCTGGATCCCCGAAACCGGGATCTCCGCCTGCCCAGGATCAAACGAAACCACCAAGACCCACGCATCAGCGCTGTGGAGCGTTGACTATGCGCTGAGTGCGGCGCAGATCGGTATCCCCCGGCTGAGCTTCCACAGCTCGCTGCTGACCTGCCAGGGCGGACCTCCCATGTCGTCCATCTGCTCCGGCGGACCCTACCTCCAGCCCGATGCGACCTTCGACGAGCGGGCCAACTATTACGGCCTGTCGATGGTTGCCGAACTGCCACCCGGAGCCTTCCTGCAGCACACCGCACAGGGCGGCGGCCTGGCGTACAGCTACGTGGTGCGCCATGAAGACGGCAGCATGAGCGTGATTCTGGTCAACCAGAACAACCCCGAGGTAGCCGCACAGACTGATGTCACGGTGCAACTCCCGGCGGCAGCACGCACCAGCTCGATGACCCAGCTCGCTGGCCCGTCGTACGGCGCCGAAGACTCAACCATTATCGATGGTGCCTTTGCCGCACCCGTTCCGGCCGGGGAACGGCCGGCGATCCCCGGATTCGTCCCCGGCGCCGAATCCGTTCAGTTGCCGGTGACTGCGGGCACCGTCTCGGTGTTCCACTTCACCTTCTAGCCTGCACCATAAAAGCGGCGNCGCCGCTTTTAGGTTTGGCCGGGTGGGCTAGTTGAGGAGTGCGTCCACGAAGGTTTCGGCTTCGAAGAGCGCCAGATCGTCGGGGCCTTCGCCCAGGCCCACCAGCTTCACGGGGACGCCGAGGCTGCGCTGGATGGCGACCACGATGCCGCCCTTGGCGGTGCCGTCGAGCTTGGTGAGGACGATTCCCGTCACGTTCACCACCTCGGCGAATACCCGGGCCTGGTTCAGACCGTTCTGGCCGGTGGTGGCGTCGAGGACCAGCAGTACCTCGTCGACGGCGGCCAGCTTCTCGATGACCCGCTTGACCTTGCCGAGTTCGTCCATCAGGCCCACCTTGTTCTGGAGCCGCCCGGCGGTGTCGATCATCACTACGTCCACTTCACCGTCGATCCCGGCCTTGACGGCCTCGTACGCGACCGACGCCGGATCGGCGCCGTCGACGTCGGACCGCACGGTCGGCACGCCGACCCGCTGACCCCAGGTGGCGAGCTGCTCGGCAGCAGCGGCCCGAAAGGTGTCGGCAGCGCCCAGGAGGACGTCCTTGTCATCGGCGACCAGGACCCGTGCCAGTTTGCCCACGGTGGTCGTCTTGCCGACACCGTTAACGCCGACGACCAACACGACGGCCGGCCGGTCGGCGTGCCGGTGGGTAGCGAGGGAGCGGTCCATGGTGGGATCCACGAGCTTGATGAGCTCCTGACGCAGCATGTCCTTGACCTCGGCGGGGCTGCGGCTTCCTGCCACCTTCACCCGGGCCCGGAGCGCGTCGACCAGTTCCATTGTCGGTTCGGTGCCCAGGTCGGCGAGCAGCAGGGTTTCCTCGATCTCGTCCCACACGTCTTCGTCAATGTTGTCGCGGGACAGCAGGGCGAGCAGGCCCTTGCCGAGCGCGTTGTTGGAGCGGACCAGGCGGGCGCGGAGGCGGGCCAGGCGGCCCTGTACCTCGTCGGGGGTCTCGACCGGAACCGTTTCGGTGCCGATGGTCGTCTCTTCGAGATCGCGCAGATCATCGGGTACGACGACGTCGGGCGCCGTGTCTGTCGGTTGCTCCAACGTGTCAGTGGAGGTTCCCGGGGTTCCACCGGTAACGCGGTCGTCGTCGTCACGGGTGGTGGTGTAGGTACCCGGGGGTGTTTTGCGTCCCTTCAGCAGCAGCACGGCAAGTGAGCCGATCACCGCGAGAGAAATGGCTACGTAAATTAGTATCTGGAGCGTCGTCTCGTTCACAGACCTAGCTTCTCATACGCCTCTGGCATGGCCCGAGGGAAACTGGTGAAAGACTACTCTCATCATGTTCAGCCTCAGACGCTCCCCCGCCGCCGGCGATTCCGCCGTCGCACCCGCAGAACGCATCAGAATCCCCGAGGAAATCTGGGTCCTGATTGCTGCGGCCTTCGTCATTGCCATCGGGTTCGGGCTGGTCGCACCGGTGCTGCCCCAGTTCGCCCAGAGCTTCGACCTGCCGCCGTTTGTCGCCCGTCTTGAGCTGGGGGTGACCGCGTCGGCCATCATTGTCAGCGCGTTTGCCTTCACCCGCCTCGTTTTTGCCCCTGCCGGCGGCAAACTCGTCGAACGCCTCGGTGAGCGTCCGGTCTACGTGTCGGGGCTGCTGATTGTGGCGCTGTCGACGGGTGCCTGCGCGTTTGCCGCCGATTACTGGCAGCTGCTGATCTTCCGGGGGCTTGGCGGTATCGGCTCGACCATGTTCACGGTGTCGGCGATGGGCCTGATCGTTCGATTGGCACCGCCGGGGTTGCGGGGCAGGGTTTCGGGTTCGTACGCGTCGGCTTTCCTGCTCGGCAGTATCTTCGGGCCGCTGATCGGCGGACTGTTGGCCGTGTTCGGCCTACGGGTGCCCTTCCTGGTCTACGCCGGTGCGTTGATCGTCGCGGCGACCGTGGTGTTCATCAAGCTGCGGGATTCAGCGCTTCGGGATAAAGCAGCCAATGCGACCCCACTGCCCGGCCTTTCGGTACGTGAAGCGCTCGGCGACTCTGCGTACCGGGCGGCACTCGCCTCCGGGTTCTCCAACGGCTGGTCCTCGTTCGGGGTCAGGATGGCCCTGGTTCCACTCTTTGTCGTTGCGGTCCTGGACGAAGGACCGGAAGCGGCGGGCATCGCGTTGACGTTTTTCGCCCTCGGCACCGCGCTGGCCCTGACCTTCTCCGGCAGGCTGGCCGACCGGCTGGGCCGTAAACCACTGGTTCTGACCGGGTTGGCTGTCAACGGACTGGCCATGGCGGGTCTCGGTTTCACCACCGATCTGGTGATGTTCCTCGCGGTCTCCGTTGTTGCCGGCCTCGGGGCTGGCCTGCTCAACCCGGCCCAGCAGGCAGTGATCGCTGATGTGATTGGCAACCAGCGCAGCGGCGGCAAGGTGCTCGCGGCGTTCCAGATGAGCGCCGACACCGGCGCCATCATCGGGCCAATCATCGCCGGCCTGATCGTCGACGCGCTGTCCTTCGGCTGGGCGTTCGCCCTCACCGGCGTGGTGGCGTTCGCGGCGTTCCTCATCTGGCTGGGCGCCCGCGAAACGCTCCCCGAAAAGACGAGCGCCTAGGCGTCCACCAGCCGCTGGCTGATGACCGTTGACACGCCGTCGCCCCTCATCGTCACGCCATACAGGGCGTCAGCGACCTCCATGGTCCGCTTCTGGTGGGTGATGATGATCAGCTGGCTGGATTCGCGGAGCTCCTCGAAGATGGTGAGCAACCGGCTGAGGTTGGTGTCGTCAAGGGCCGCCTCCACCTCATCCATCACGTAGAACGGCGACGGCCGGGCCTTGAAGATCGCGACAAGCAGTGCGACGGCGGTCAGCGAGCGCTCCCCACCCGACAGCAGCGAGAGGCGTTTGATGCGCTTACCCGCCGGACGTGCTTCAACCTCGATGCCGGTGGTGAGCATATTGTCCGGGTCGGTGAGGACCAGCCGTCCCTCCCCGCCGGGAAACAGCCGCCCAAACACGCGCTCGAACTGCACAGCCGTGTCCTGATAGGCGGCGGTGAAGACCTGTTCCACCCGTTCGTCGACCTCGCGGATGATGTCGAGGAGGTCCTTGCGGGTTGCCTTGAGGTCTTCCAGCTGGGTGCTGAGGAACTGGTGGCGTTCCTCCAGTGCGGCAAATTCCTCGAGTGCCAGCGGGTTGACCCGGCCCAGGGACGCGAGATCCTTCTCGGCCCGTTTGAGCCGTTTCTCCTGCTCCTGGCGGACGAAGGGAATCCCGGCGGGGATCGGATTGCCCTCCTCATCCACTGGCGCCCTCAGCTCCGCCCATTTGTCGGCTGCAGCAACGGCTACCGGGACCGGCAGGTGGGGACCGTATTCGGCGATCAGGTGATCCGAGGTGAGGCCGAGTTCATCAATCGCACGGTTCTCAAGGGTTTCGATCCGGGCACGCTGCTGGGCGCGGGCCAGTTCGTCGCGATGCACCGAGTCAGTCAGCTCGCCGAGCTCGGTGATCAGGCGATCATTGCTGGTTCGGACGTCGGTCAGCTCGGCGTCCCACTGTGCGCGGGCCTCTTCAGCGGCGTCGCGGTAGTGCGCGGCCCGCTCCACCGAGACGTCAAGGTACCCGAGTGCGGTGTGCACCGCCTGTCCGACGGCGGCAGCCCTGGCTGCCTGCAGACGCCGGATCCGTGCACGTTCGGCGGCCTGGACGCGTGCCTGCCGTTCGGCGACGGCTGCGCGCTCCAGGGACAGGGCACGGTTGGCGATCGCGCGGAGCTGTTCTTCCGAACTGCGCAACGACAGGCGTGCTTCCATCTCGGCCTGCCGCGCCTGCGCCGCGCCGAGCGCCAGCAGGTCCCGGTGTTCGGTGGACGGTTCGCTCTCTTCCGGTGCGTCCTGGGCAGCGGCGAGCCGTTCGGTGACTTCCTGCAGCCGCTCCTGTTCGGCGCCGAGGTTGGAGGCGGCAGCGTCGGCCAGGCGGGTCAGCCGGTCGGTTTCGCCGGCCGCGGACCGTACCACTGACCCGAGTTGACCCAGCTTCTCGGCGACTGCTGCGAGTCGGGCATCGGAATCATGCAACTGTTCCAGGGCCTGATCGGCTGTCTTTTGGGCGTCGTTCAGCCGTCCGGTGGTAGCTGCTATCTCAAACCGTGCACGTTCCATCCGGTTGGCGGCGGCCTCGAGCCGGACCGTCGTTTCGTCAACCGCCGCCTGAACCTCCAGCACGCCCGGTTCGGCTGCGGACCCGCCGCTGACCGACGCGACGGTGACCACGTGCCCGTCCCTGGTGATGGCCGTCAGGTGTGGCTGGGCCTGCACCAGCTCGAAGGCGTCGTCAATCCCCTGGACCACAACCCTTCCCTGGAGCAGATGGGTTACCACGGCGCCTACCTGGCTGTCGCAGGTCACCAGATCACTGGCAGGGGTCGCACCATCGGGTAGCGGATCCAGCTCTGGGGGGCGGACTGTGGGCGGCGTGCTGCCCACCGCTGCGTCGGCGACCAGCAGGGTCACCTGGCCGGCGTCGTCCTCCAGCACCCGGCGCAACACACGATCGGCGACTGTCAGGTCCCCGACGGCGACGGCGTCGGCTGCTGAACCGAGCGCGGCAGCGATAGCGCTCTCGTATCCTGGGGCGACCGTCAGGAGGTCGGTGACGGCCGCGAGGACGCCCTCAAGGCCAGCATCGAGCACCGCCTGGCTGCCGTCCCGGCGCTGCAGTCCGGTCATCAGCGCCTCCAGCCTGGCCTGCAGGGACTCCCGTTCGCGGTCGGCTGCCCGTTCCGCGCCGGTCAGGTCCTCAAGTTCCTGCTGGACCGTCTCCAGTGCACGGGTGGCAGCCTCGTACTGTTCGTCAAGGTTCTCTTCGCCCTCCTCGGCCCCGGCCACCTGGACCTCGAGTGCTGCGAACTCCTGCTGGGCGGCTGCCCGGCGGACGTCGACGTCGCCCACCGACGCGCGGAGCCGGCCCAGCTCCGCTTCGGCCGATTCCACCCTCGACCGGGCGGCGGATACCTGGCCGATCAGCTTCGCCAGGCCTTCACGCCGGTCGGCGGCGGCGCGGAGCAGCCCGGTCAGCCGTCTGTCCTCGACTGCCGCCGAATCCTCGGCATCGGCGCGCAATTCGATGGCTGTTTCCAGCGCTTCGGCGCGTTCGGCAACGTGGTCCCGCAACGCGGCTTCCTCGGCCCTGACACGGGCGGCCTGCTGATCCAGTTCGTCGGGGGTCCTGCCGCCGGCCCGGGAGACGCCGTCGTCGTCGCCGGCTCCCAGCAGCCGGCGACGCTCCTCGGCGAGACTGCCCAACGACCTGAACCGTTCGCGGGTGTTGGCCAGCTGGTACCAGGTGTCGCGGGCGGCGTTCAGCCGCGGTGTCGCGTCGGCGGCGAACCGTTCCAGATCGGCTTGCCGCGCCCGGCCGGTTGCCAGAAGTTTTTCGACGTCGGCGCGGCGTTCCTTGAGCGCTGTCTCGTCAGCGACGTCACGTTCGAAGGAGTTCATCAGCTGGACCAGATCGTCGGCCATGAGCCGCGCCCTGGCATCCCTGACATCAAACTGGACGGTCTTGGCGCGGCGGGCGACGTCGGCCTGTTTGCCCAGCGGCGTCAGCTGGCGGCGGATTTCACCGGTCAGGTCGGTCAGCCGGGTGAGGTTGGCTTGCATGGCATCAAGTTTGCGCACCGTCTTTTCCCGCCGGCGACGGTGCTTGAGGATCCCCGCAGCCTCCTCGATGAAACCGCGGCGGTCCTCGGGGGTGGCATGCAGCACCTTGTCCAGCTGGCCCTGCCCCACGATCACGTGCATTTCGCGGCCGAGCCCCGAATCGGAGAGTAGCTCCTGGATGTCGAGGAGCCTGCAGGTGTCACCGTTGATGGCGTATTCGGATCCGCCGGTGCGGAACAGGGTGCGGGAAATGGTGACTTCGGCGTACTCGATGGGCAGGGCGCCGTCGGCGTTGTCAATGGTCAGGGAGACCTGCGCACGGCCGAGGGGCGGCCGGCCCGAGGTTCCGGCGAAAATGACGTCTTCCATCTTGCCGCCGCGAAGCGTTTTGGCTCCCTGTTCGCCCATCACCCAGGCCAGGGCGTCCACCACATTGGATTTGCCCGACCCATTGGGTCCGACCACCGCGGTGACGCCTGGCTCGAAGTCGAACGTCGTCGCGGATGCGAAGGACTTGAAGCCGCGCACGGTTAGACTTTTCAGATGCACAGTGTCTTAGGTCTCCAGAAGATGGTGGTTTTCCCTAATCTACTGGGTTAACGGGCCGTTTTGCAGCATTGCGAGGGTTCACGCACCGCGTAATGCTGCCCGAACGCCGCCTGTTGCAGCTTCACCAAGTAGGCTTTATAACGAATCGTTAGATTCGTTTGTGCGTCCGAGCGCCCTAGAGGCCATCCAGCGCAGGTAACCGAGGCGCACTGACTAGTCGACAAGGCAGGAAATTTGACCGGCAATTTCAACTTCCGACACCACAACACCGCGCTACTTGGCGTAGAGAGTGTTGAGGCTCCGGTCATCGTAACCTCCAATGAGTTCGACCGGGTATTAGCTCCGGCGCTGAAGCGCCTTCGTCTCTCCAACGGCCTGCTCCAGCGGGTGGCCGGAATCACCGAACGCCGGTGGTGGGCTCCAGGCACCAAGTTCGACGACGCCGCCATCGAGGCAGGAGCCAAAGCGTTGGCTTCCTCGGGGATCGAAGCGTCGCAGATCGGGCTGCTGATCAACACCTCGGTGACCCGGACCAACCTGGAACCGTCGGTGGCAGTGAAAATCCACAACAACCTGGGGTTGCCCTCGTCGGCGATGAACTTCGACGTCGCCAACGCCTGCCTGGGTTTCGTCAACGGCATCACCCTGGCAGCGAACATGATCGAAGCCGGACAGATCCAGTACGCCATGGTGGTCAACGGTGAAGATTCCCAGGCCACCCAGGAAGCCACGCTGCGCAGGCTCAACCAGCCGGACGCCACCAGGGCCAGCTTCCTGCAGGAATTTGCCACCCTCACCCTCGGGTCGGGCGCTGCGGCTGCGGTGCTGGGTCCTGCCGATGCGCACCCCGGCGCCCACCGTGTGCTGGGCGGAGTGGCACGGGCCGGTACCGAACACCACGAATTGTGTATCGGCGGGATGGACGGCATGTACACCGATGCTCAGGGGTTGCTCGACGGCGGCCTCGAACTGGTTGTCGATGCCTGGAAGGAAGCCCAGCAGGAATGGGACTGGACGTCGATGGACCGCTACATCACCCATCAGGTGAGCAGCACCCACACGAACGCCATTGTTGAGGCCATTGATCTGGATCCTTCACGGGTACCGATGACCTTCCAGAAATGGGGCAACGTGGGTCCGGCGTCGCTGCCGATGACCCTGGCCGCTGAAGCCCAGACACTGACCTCGGGTGACCGGGTGCTGTGCATGGGTGTCGGTTCCGGGTTGAACACCGCGATGCTGGAGATTGCGTGGTAGCACTTCCCGGCGTCGACCCCTCGTGGCCGGCCTACCGAGACGTCCCCTCGACCGCTGCCGTGGATCCGGCAGGCACCACCAACAGCTGGCATTACCTGGATAACGGATCGCAGCTTTTGGAGCCGCCCAGGGGCACGCTGCTCTGTGTGCATGGCAACCCCACCTGGTCGTATCTGTGGAGGTCTGTGCTCGCTGCCGGCGTTGAGCACGGCTGGCGGGTGATCGCCGTCGACCAGTTGAACATGGGTTTGTCGGAGCGGACCGGCCGCTTTCGTCGGCTCGCCGACCGTGTGGATGACCTGAATGATTTTGTAGATTCGATTGGGCTGACCGGGCCGGTCATCACGGTCGGTCATGACTGGGGTGGCGTGGTGAGCCTCGGGTTCGCCAACCGGCGCAGGGACCTGCTGTCCGGCGTTGTGCTCACCAATACCGCAATTCATCAAGACCCCGATCGCCAGATTCCTGCTCCGCTGCGGCTGGCGCTGCATCCGATGGTGCACCGTTGGGGGACCAGGGACACGTCGGCGTTCCTTGATGTCACCCATTCGCTGGCGCGTCCGTCGCTGCCCAAGGAAGTGCGGAAGGCGTTCCTGCTGCCGTACCGCGGTGGTGCCAGGCGTCAGGGGATCGCTGATTTTGTCGCGGATATTCCTGCGGGCCCGTCGCATCCGAGTTATCCGGCGCTTCGGTCCATCGCGGAGGGCATTCGCACCCTTGAGGTGCCTGCCCTGATGCTGTGGGGTCCCGAAGATCCGATTTTCTCCGACACCTACCTCAACGATCTGGCGGAGCGACTCCCCCAGGCCGATATTCACCGGTTCGAGGGAGCCAGCCACCTGGTCGGCGAGGATCGGGACATTGCGACGCCCCTGTTCAGGTGGCTCAACGGAGCCCGGTCCGCTGGCGCAGCGTCCCCAGAGGCAGTGTCCCCAGAGGCAGCGTCCCCGGACCAGGAACCAGCTCAAGCAGGCACCTTCACCCCGCTGGAACACGAGCTGATTCAGCGCGCCACCGGCCCCCACGCGGACCAGTTGGCTGTTGCCGACATGGGCGCCGACGGCCAGATTGAGCGGTCCCTGTCCTGGCAAGGCCTGGAGCGTGAAGTGCAGACCCTCGCCGCAGCTCTGCGGCAGATCGGCGTGCGACGCGGCAGCCGGATCAGCCTGATGGTTCCGCCCGGAGTCGAACTCACCGTGCTCCTGTATGCCTGCTTGCGGATCGGCGCCGTGATTATCGTCGCCGACGCCGGCCTGGGACGAAAGGGCCTTAGCAAGGCCGTTCGTGGCACGGTCCCCGATTTCCTGATCGGCATCGACCTGGCGCTCACCGCCGCGAAGCTTTTCAACTGGCCGGGTCGCCGGATCAGTGTTGCGACGTTGCCGGCCGCGAAACGGAAGCTCCTCGGGGTACAGCATTCGCTCTCCGAACTCCGCGCGGCCAGCGGAGATGGGACGTCTACCGAGACCGACGATGCTGGACTGGATCCTGCAGGTCTCGATCCCGATCGTCCCAATCCTGCTGGTCTCGATCCCGACGGTCTTGATCCTGCCGGTCTCGATCCCGACGGCCTCGATCCCGATGCCGACGCGGCCATCCTCTTCACCTCGGGTTCCACCGGCCCGGCCAAGGGTGTCGTCTACACCCATCGGCGGCTCGCAGCGATGCGGGATACCCTGGCCCAGACCTTCAACATTCGACCCGGCGACGGGCTGGTGGCAGGGTTCGCGCCGTTCGCGTTGCTGGGTCCAGCCCTGGGGACGACGTCAATCACTCCCCACATGGACGTCACCAAACCGAAAACTCTATCCGCGGCGGCTCTTGCAGACGCCGTCGCCGCCATCCATGCGACCACCGTGTTTGCGTCTCCAGCGGCCCTTCGAAACATTCTCGCCACCCAGGGAGAACTCACTGACCAGCACCGGGCGGCATTGGCCGGTGTTTCGCTGCTGCTTTCGGCCGGGGCTCCCGTGCCGTCACGGTTGCTGACCGAGCTGCTGGGTATTCTTCCCGGGGCATCGCTGCACACGCCCTACGGCATGACCGAAGCGTTGCCCGTGACCGACGTCGACCTCGGGTTGATCCTCTCGGCCGAAGCCGATGCAGCAGCCGGGAATGTGGTTGGCGCTGGGAACGGCGTCTGTGTGGGCAGAGCTGTCTCGGGCGCAGAGATCACCGTTAGTCCCCTCAATCAGGAGGGTACCGCCGACGGCGACCCCACCACCGATGCCGGTATCACTGGGGAAATCCTCGTCCACGCTCCTCACGTCAAAGAGCGTTACCACCGGTTGTGGATGACTCAGCGTGTGAGCTCTCGCTGCGGCGGCTGGCACCGCACCGGAGATGTGGGCCATTTCGACGGCGACGGCAGGCTCTGGGTCGAGGGCAGACTCCCCCACATCGTGACTGCGTCGACGGGTGTTGTGACCCCGGTCGGGGTGGAACAGGCGCTGGAATCGGTCGACGTCGTCGGGCTGGCCGCGGTGGTTGGTGTTGGTCCGGCAGGCACCCAGGCGGTCGTTGCAGTGGTTGAGACCATTCCCCCGGTCAAGAAGCCTGGCCTGGCCGGAGCTGAGCTGGCGGCTCAGGCACGGAATGCGGCCCGGTCCGTCGGCGTGGAGTTGTCGGCAGTGTTGGCGGTCCCGTCGTTGCCCACCGACATCAGGCACAACGCGAAGATTGACCGGACAGCGGTTGCGGTGTGGGCTGCCGGGGTGCTCGCCGGCGGCCGGGTCGGCAAGCTGTGAGGGTTCTCGTCACCGGTGCCAGCGGGATGCTGGGCCGGGTAACAGCCACGCTCCTCCAGGCGCAGGGTCACGCGGTCAGGACGTTTCAGCGGCGCCCATCCGGTCTGGCTGGCGTTGAAGACAGTCTCGGATCGATCACCGACCAGACGGCAATCCATCGCGCTGTGCAGGGCATGGATGCGGTGGTGCACCTCGCGGCGAAGGTTTCCTTCGCGGGTGCTGCGGTTGACTTCGAGGCAATCAATGTGGAGGGCACCCGTGTCCTGCTCGAAGAGTCGCGCGCGGCCGGTGTGCGCGACTTCGTCTTCATTTCCTCGCCGTCGGTGGCGCACGTGGGTGAGGCACTCGTGGGTCAAGGTGCCACTGAGGCCACTCCGGCTCTGGTGCGCGGCAATTACGCGCAGACCAAGGCCAAAGCCGAACTGCTCGCGTTGGACGCCAACAGCGAAAGTTTCAGGGTGGCAGCGGTCCGTCCCCACATTGTGTGGGGTCCCGGTGACACGCAGCTGGTTGAACGGGTGCTGGAGCGTGCGCGTGCCGGGCGCCTGCCGTTCCTTGACGCCGGCACCGCCCTGGTCGACACCACCTACGTGGATAACGCCGCCGCAGCGATCGGCGCAGCCTTGAGCGGCATGGATCGGTTGGCTGGACAAGCTGTGGTGGTCACCAATGGTGAGCCCCGCCCGATCGGTGAATTGATCGCCGGAATCTGCCGGGCCGGAGGGGTTCAGCCGCCGCGGTGGGCCGTTCCTGGCGGTGTGGCACGGGTCGCGGGATCCCTGGTGGAATTCCTCTGGCAGCGCGGCGGGATCGAGAGTGAACCGCCGATGACCCGTTTCCTTGCGGAGCAACTATCGACTGCACACTGGTTTGATCAGCGCAGGACCCGCGAGTTGCTCGATTGGACGCCTACGGTGTCAGTGGATGAAGGTCTGGCCCGCCTGGCACAGCATTACCAGGGGAACCAGCATTACCAGGGGAACCAGGCTTCCCTCTCCTAGCGATCCATCGGAGCGTGGAGACGTCCCTGACTGTCAGTTCGTCCCCAGGTGAGCTGGCTCGGTGGTGGCACGCAGTTTTCCGTTGTCGTATCTTGACCCGTCGGTTGCCTCGGTGTCATTGGCTTGCCCTATCGGGGACCAAAGCGTCCGGAAAGCACGAATGCGCCACCGGATTTCTCCGATGACGCATTCGGGTGCTGACAACCGTACCGCTGACGCGGAGGGTTTAGAGGGTGTAGTACCCAACCAGTGGCATGGCGCTGACCGCGTGGACCAGGGTGCCCTGGCTCGGGTTCAGTGCGCTGACCATCTGGCCGCCACCGATGTAGATGCCGATGTGTCCGCCGCCGTTCTGGACGACAAGGTCGCCGGGCTGAGGGTTGCTGGTGGGGGTCAGCGCGCCCATCTGTGCCTGGCTGGTGCGGGGCAGGTCGATGCCGTGCTGAGCGTAGACCCACTGCACGAAGCCCGAGCAGTCCCAGCCGCCTGGCGAGGTGCCGCCGTAGACGTAGGGGGAGCCAACGAGGCCCTGTGCTGTTCCGGCGATCCCTGCGCTGGAAACCTGTCCGCCGGTGGATGCTGCTCCCATTGGCTGGATGGTCTCGGAAGCGGTGGTGATGCCCAGGGTGCTGGTTTCGGCAGGCGCCGGAGCGGCTGCTGGTGCAGCAACTGGGGCGGGAGCAGCAGCCGGAGCTGGTGCTGCAGCCGGTGCTGGTGCTGGTGCTGATACCTGAGTGGCCTGGCCGGCGTTGCCGGACAGTGAGATGACGTCACCTGGGTAGATGATCGAATCCCAGCCGAGACCGTTCGAGGCGAAGATGGCCTCGATGCTGACGCCGTAGGTGCTGGCGATGCTGCCCAGAGTATCTCCGGACTGAACGGTGTGAGTGGTGGAGCTGGCGGCGGTCGTCTGGGCAACTGGTGCGGAGACGGCGGCCGGGGCGCTGACGTTGACTTCGCCTGCAGCGTTGGCTGGGAGTCCGGCGCTGAACATCAAACCTGATGCGGCGACGACTACAGCTGCTGGACGACCGATGGCGCCAGCGTGAGAGCTAACTGCCTTGGAAACGGTCTGCATGGCGCTTGGTGGGGTTGCACGATGGCGCGCGATATAACGGTTCTTGGACATGATGTTGCCTCTCCCAATGCCTGCGAAGTTAGCTGTCGGATTCGGATGGGAGCCACCCGGGCGCTGTGCGCCTTCACCCCTAGGTCGTCTGGCGACGACCACTACTACTGGTTCCCCCGCTTCTGCCTGATGTGTGCGAACGGACCTTACGACGGCGGCAGAATTAGGCAATCTGTCGAAAGGACGCTGAGTTGAACGGAACCCGACGTGCGGTCCACTGTACATTTCGTGGTCCGGGTTTGTCACATTTAGGTTACGGCGGCAGTATGCTGTTGGATGTCCCAGGTCGGGGCGCGGGTCCGACCGTGGAGGGCTGAGGCAATCCAACACGACCTGCAGGAATTCCGCCGGGGCGTGAACGAGCATCGAATAGGTGACACGGAGAATCCGTGCTCGACCGGTGGTGAGCAGGTTCCATCGGCGGCGGTCTTCGGCGAATTCGGCGGGACCACTGTGATGGTTGCGTCCGCCGGCTTCGATGCCCAGCTGTCCTTCGACGAACAGATCAAGCCGTCCCACACCCTTGATGTACACCTGTGTTTGGACGCTGAGTCCTGCGCGGCGCAGGTGGGTGACGCTCACATGGAACCACGATGGTGGACGCAGCACCCAGAGGTTTCGTTGCGCTGCGGCACTGATCCAGGCCGGTTCAGCTTTGACACACGTTGCAGTGAGCAGACTCCCAGTGATGCCGGGTAGCGCAAAGACTCCTGGCCCTGGGTTTACCACCTCACCCTTCACGAGGGCTGCGCAAAGGTGAACGGATCCCAGACCGGCGCGGGTGGGTTCCCTACGGCGTGCCACGCCGCCTGGTTCTTGCAGTGTCTTGACTGTGTCCATGCCCAATGGTTGCCCTCTTTGGGGGTGTCAGTGCGGCGTCACCCGTTCTATGTGGGTAAGTCTCCTTGGTGGAGCGGGAGTGGGACTGGGGCTAGTGGGCAACGTGTCACGGGTGAGCTGCGAGGGAGTGCTGAGCCAAGGATCCCGGCTGCAGGGATGTCCTACCAGCGGCCGTTGCGGGGCTTCGGCTGACACCGCGGGCAGCTGAACGACGAACGGTTCATAAACATCTCGCGGCGGATCAGCGAAAGGCTGTCAAAGAGCGGGTCGGCGGCGCAGCGGGTACAGGGTTCGCCCTCGCGGCCGTAGGCGTTGAGGGAACGTTCAAAGTAACCGGAGCTGCCGTTGACATTCACATAGAGTGAGTCAAAGCTGGTGCCGCCAGCGTCGAGCGCCCGCAGCATCACATCACGGCAGGCATCAATCAGCCGTAGGGCGTCGGCCCGGCGCATGACATCCGTGGGGCGGGCATAGTGGACTTTGGCTGCCCACAGCGCTTCGTCAGCGTAGATGTTGCCGATTCCCGATACCAATCCCTGGTCCAGTAGCGCTCGTTTAATTCCGGTCCTGCGTCGCCGGAGCTTTGCGAAGAAGTCATCGAAGGAGAACGCCGGATCCAGTGGATCGCGGGCTATGTGAGAAGCCTCAATCGGGATCAGCGGCAGTGGACTCTCCCCCAGCCCACCCGGATGGCCGTCTGTGGTCGACACCATCGACGTCACAAAGAGGCCGCCGAAAATACGCTGATCAACAAACCGAAGCTCCTGCGGCAGGGGTCCGGCATCAGGATCGTCGACAGCCGACAGGGTGAGCCTGACCCGCAAGTGCTTTTCCTCGGGCAAGCCTGCGTCTTTGACCAGCAGCTGGCCGCTCATACCCAGGTGAGCCATCAGGGCCACTGGCGCGACACCACTCGTGCCACCACTCGTGGCAGTCCCACCAGCCTCGGCCGGAGGTGCCAACGGCATCCACAGGAACTTTCCCCGCCGCACCACGTCCAGCACCCGGGCTCCCACCAGATTGCCGGCGAAGTCCTCGGCGCCCAGCCCATGACGGCGGATGGAGCGGACATCAAGGATGTCGACGTCGTCAATGGTTCGTCCCAACACCCAGCGGGCGAGGCCGCGACGCACCACCTCAACCTCGGGAAGTTCAGGCATGGTACGGCTTAGGCTGACTCGGCCGGACCGGGGGCTGCAGTCACGTCAGCAGCATCAGCAGGGCCAGTGCCATTGGCCGGGGTCGACACCGAGTAAGCGGCCGATTTCGGTTCGTGGGCGAGGTGCCGGAGCATCTTCCACGACGCGGCGGCTGCCTCCTGCTCGGCTTCCTTCTTGGAGGGACCCGACCCGGAGCCATACGGCAGTCCGCCGACCATGAGGAGGGCTTCGAAGGTGCGTGCGTGGTCGGGGCCGGAGCCGGTGACCTTGTAGTCAATGGCGCCGAGCCGGCGTGCTGCGGCGATTTCCTGGATGCTGGTTTTCCAGTCGGTGCCGGCGCCCATCGCTGCAGCACTGCCAAGCAGCGGCGCGACAAGCCGCATCACCATGGCCCGAGCCACTTCAATACCGTTGTCCAGGTAGGTAGCGCCAATAATGGCTTCCATCGTGTCAGCGAGGATCGAAGCCTTGTTCTTGCCGTTGGTCAGCTTCTCCCCCTGACCCAGGAGCACATACTCGCCGAGGTCCAGTTCGCGGGCAATCCCGGCCAGGGCACGGGTGCTGACGACGGCGGAGCGTCGCTTGGCGAGATCGCCCTCTGACAGGTCGGGGTTATCCCGGTACAGCGCGTCGGTGACCGCGAGTCCCAGCACCGAGTCGCCCAGGAACTCCAGGCGCTCGTTGGTGGGGATGCCCCCGTGCTCGTAGGCGAACGAGCGGTGTGTCAGGGCAAGACGAAGCGTCCCGGCGTCTATAGAGACACCGAGACGCTTCAGAAGGTCTTCAGTATTAGCCACGTCTACTTACGCATTCGCATAAGAACGCTGCGGGTCCCCCGTTGCCGGGGTACGCAGCGGTCGTTAGACGTCGGCTACTTTGCGTCCCTTGTACTCAAGGAACAGTGCAGTGCCAGCGGAGTCGGTTACTACCTTGGCCTGGTGAGCCAGGCTGTAGGTAACGCGGCCGTTCTCCACGGTCTTCACCAGTTTGGGCGCAGTTGCCTTCCACTGGGACCGACGTGCACGGGTATTCGAGCGGGACATTTTCCGCTTAGGAACAGCCACGACTAACTCTCTTCTCTCTCGACAGACTCTGTACTTGCTGCCGCGTCGCTTGACGCTGCAGTGCCAGTCAACCCGGAAAGGGCGGACCAGCGGGGATCCAAAATTTCGTGCTGATGATCGGGGTCATCTGCAAGGCGTGCTCCACATTCAGAACACAGACCCTCGCAGTCCTCCCGGCACACCGGCTGGAACGGCAGCGACGTTACCACTGCGTCCCGAAGCACCGGCTCAAGATCAATTGAATCCCGATCTACCCGGTGCTCTTCAACAGGTTCTTCTCCCTCGGACAACTCGACGTCGTCGTAGTAGAAAAGCTCCTGCACATCGATGCTGCTGCTGTACCTGATGGGATCCAGGCACCGGCCGCATTCGCCCACGATCTCGACGTCTGCGGTACCAGATACCAAAATACCTTCATGTACTGCCTCAAGTCTCAGATCCAGTTCCACGGGGGAACCTTCCTGAACACCGATGAGAACCACACCGAAATCCTTTGGTGCGGGTACATGTTCTTCGATTGTTCGCATGCTGCCCGGGCTGCGCCCGAGGTCCTTGACGTTGAAAATCAAAGGCGAACTGAGATCGCTTTTAATGGGAACTCCTGTAGAACATATGACCGACGTATCATCTTAGCCTGATAAGCCCGCCCGGCTCAAACCAGTTCCTGCGGACCCGGTATGCGGCTATTGCCGACGACGACGGCGAGTGCCGCTCATGCCCCACCTCACCACGGATTGGGGGCAGAGCCAAACGCGCCACGCGGGTAGGTCCCAGGCCATCCGGCGCTCCGGCGGGGTCTGGTCCCCCATCTCCCCCACCCCGGCACGTAGGCTGTGTCCAGTGAAGATTCCCCCAGCCACCAGTGCCGTGTGGCTGTGGCTGCGGCGATCGATGGCTGTCCTGGTGGCCCTCGCCGGCGTCTGGCTGCTCGCCTGCTACTCACTCTTCATCAACCCTCCGGTCTTCGACGCTGCCCACGTGGCAAACGTTGAGGCAGACGCTGTGGTGGTGTTGGGTGGCGCCAGTTCGGAGCGGCTCCCCGTGGGGCAGGAGCTTGTCGCAGCCGGCCACTCATCCATCCTGGTGATGTCCACTACCAGCACCCCGGGAAACGTCGACGCCGACAAGTTGTGCCGGCGCCCGGCCCACGAGTCTCGGGTGTGCTTTGAGCCTGACCCCCAGACCACCCGGGGGGAGGCTCGTGCCTTGGCCCGGCTAGCCGCCGATCGGGGCTGGGACACGCTGATCGTGGTGACGTCGGACTATCACTCCCTTCGCGCCTTCACCAACCTCAGCCAGTGCTCCACTGCGGACCTGGTCATGGTGCCCTCCGAGCCGAACCATGGCTTCCTCGAATGGCTGCCCCGCTTCGTCGAGGAGAGCGCCGCCCTCACCGCGAGCTACCTGCGGCCGGTGTGCGCCAACCGCATCTGACAGCCGCCCGTACCATGGTGCGTTCACCGCATTGGTCAGTATGCTTAGCGCTATCAGGGCCCGCCGATGGAGTGCGGCCTCACCTACTGCCTGAGGGGTAGCGCCACCGATGAGCGATTCCGAAAAGTCACTGGATTCAATCTGGTCCGACTGGAAACAGGCTGTCACCATGAATGCCTCCACCCTGGAGCGGTGGCTCGAAACCGATGAGTCCAAAGCGGTCGGTCAGAAGGGTGACGGCGGGGAATCCGTGGGTCATGCATCCGGTCGGCGGATTGTGAAGATGCTGCGGACCAATAAAGCGGATCTGAGCGAATCTGATGTCGAACACATGCACAAAGTCGTGGGCTACATCCACCGGCATCTGGCGCAGAAGCCCTCAGCTGACCTGGAAAACTCCCGGTGGCGGTACTCGCTGATGAACTGGGGGCATGACCCACTCGAGCAGGACTAGGGCTTTCGAAGACCCCTAGATTGCCGCATCTGCTGCGATAGAGTGTGTTTTATGTCGCAGATACGCATTAAAGATGCCGCTCACTATCTTGGGGTCAGCAGCGATACAGTGCGCCGCTGGGTGGAGGATGGCACCCTGACCGGGGAAAAGTCGGAGACTGGCATCACCACAGTCGATGGGTTGGAACTTGCGCACCTGGCCCGTGAGCGGGCGGTCCTCCCGGACGATCCTTCGGGGATGGACAGTTCCGCCCGCAACCGATTTGTGGGACTGGTAACCCGGGTGGTGACGGACAAGGTGATGGCTCAGGTGGAGCTGCAGTGCGGACCGCATCGGGTGGTGTCGCTGATGAGCGCCGAAGCCGTGCGTGATCTGGCGTTGGAGCCCGGCTCGGTGGCTGTTGCCGTAGTGAAGTCGACAACCGTGATTGTCGAAACCCCCGGCCGGAAAGCCTGACGTGCAGACCAAACCTGAGTTGCGAACCGGAGGACGACGTCGTCTCCTGGCTGCGTCGTCGGTGGCAGTTCTTGCGCTGACGGCCTGCGGCGCCCCCGGCGATTCAGCGGAAAAAACGTTGACCGTCTTTGCTGCGGCATCCCTGCAATCGTCGTTCACCACGCTCGCCGAAGACTTTGAAGCGGCGAATCCGGGGATGGAGGTGACCCTGAGTTTCGCCGGTTCCTCGGATTTGGCCACTCAGCTCTCCGCCGGCGCCCCAGCCGACGTGTTTGCCGCAGCGGACACCGCCACCATGGACCGTCTGGTCCAGCAGGGCCTGATCGACGGAACTCCGGTGGATTTCGCGTCCAACACCCTTGTGATCGCTGTTCCACCGGGCAATCCGGCAGACGTGGCGGATTTCGGCGATCTGGCGGATCCGACCACGAAGGTTGTCCTCTGCGCCCCGCAGGTGCCCTGTGGGGCGGCGGCTGCCCAGGCGCAGCAAGCGGCAGGCATCAGGGTGAATGCGGTCAGCGAGGAATCCTCGGTCACCGATGTGCTGGGCAAGGTGCGTTCCGGAGAGGCCGACGCCGGGCTGGTCTACGTCACCGATGTGCTGGCAGCAGGAGACGCGGTGGAGGGCATCGACTTCGACGAATCCGACCAGGCGGTCACCACCTATCCGCTGGCGGCCATGACGGCTGGCAACGTC
>NZ_ALPM01000066.1:0-51089 GCF_000294595.1 Arthrobacter sp. TB 23
CCGCCGGCCGGCAGTTGCTCGCTGACGCCGGTTTCGGTGCACCATGAGCAGCCCGAGAGCCAGCACCCCGGACCCCACCCCAAATCACACCCCGGCCCCCACCCCGGCCCCCACCCGGGCGCCCACCCGGGGCCGATCCTCCCGGCGCCCGCCTTCCCCGCGTCGGTCGATCCAGCACGGCATTCCGCGGTGGGTGTTTCTGGTTGCCGGTGTCGGTGCACTGTTTGTCATGTTGCCGCTGGCAGCGATGATCTCGCAGGTGAACTGGGCCGAGTTTTTCTCCCTCATCACGTCTGAATCCTCGGTGGCAGCGCTGGGCCTGAGCCTGCGCACCTCGGCAATCAGCACCGTGTTGTGCGTGATGTTTGGGGTGCCGATGGCCCTGGTGTTGGCCCGCACCGACTTTCCCGGCCAAAAGCTGCTGCGTGCCCTGGTGCTGTTGCCGCTGGTGCTGCCACCGGTGGTTGGCGGCATCGCCTTGCTCTACACCTTTGGCCGCCAGGGTCTGCTGGGGAACAGTCTCCAGGTCCTGGGGATCGACATTGCGTTCTCAACCACCGCCGTCGTGATTGCCCAGACGTTTGTGGCGTTGCCGTTCCTGGTGCTCAGCCTCGAGGGTGCGATCAGGTCGGCGGGCAACCGGTACGAAGCGGTGGCAGCAACCCTTGGCGCACGCCCGGGAACGGTGTTGCGGCGAATCACTCTGCCCCTGGTGCTGCCAGGGCTGATCTCGGGGATGGTGCTGTCCTTCGCCCGTGCGCTGGGCGAGTTCGGCGCCACGCTGACCTTTGCCGGCAGTCTGGAGGGCGTGACCCGCACCCTGCCGCTCGAGATCTACCTGCAGCGGGAAACTGACCCTGATGCCGCCGTCGCGCTGTCACTGGTACTGGTGGTGGTCGCGGTGCTGGTGGTGGGGCTGGCGCATCGGTCGCGCGCGCCCGGCGGAGGTGCGCTATGAGTCTGCTGGCCGATGTGCAGGTGGCGTCGCGCGGGCTGGATGTGCAGCTCACGGTGGGGCAAGGCGAAACGGTGGCCATCCTGGGCCCCAACGGTGCCGGTAAATCGACGCTGCTTGCCGTGCTTGCTGGATTGCTGCGTCCCGACGGCGGCAGCGCCACCCTGGGTGACACTGTCCTGTTCGGCGGCCATACCTGGCTGCCGCCGTACGACAGAGGCGTCTCGCTGCTGGCGCAGGAGCCGCTGCTGTTTCCGCATCTCAGCGTGCTGGACAATGTGGCCTTCGGGCCGCGTAGCCGGGGCGAGGGCAGGGCTGCCGCCAGGGCCGAAGCGCTCCGGTGGCTTCAGGAGGTGGAGGCGGAGGAGTTCGCTGACCGTCGGCCGTCGGAGCTGTCCGGCGGACAGGCGCAACGGGTGGCGGTTGCCAGGGCGCTGGCCACCCATCCTCAGCTTTTGCTCCTTGACGAACCGATGGCTGCGCTGGACATTGCTGTGACACCGGCAATGAGGCGGACGTTGCGACGGGTCCTGACCGGTCGCAGCGCGATTATCGTCACCCACAATGTGCTTGATGCGCTGATGCTTGCCGATCGCACGATCATTGTGCAGGCCGGCGAGGTGGTCGAGATGGGTCCAACGCGTGAGGTCCTTGAACGTCCTCGAAGTGCTTTTGGCGCCGGGCTGGCTGGGCTGAATCTGGTCACCGGGACCAGTGTCAAGGGTGGTTTGGCCACCGTGGACGGGTTGCGACTATCCGCCCTTGCCGAGCAACCGTTGGCGGAAGGCCAGGAGGCGGCAGCGGTGTTCAGCCCTCGTGCGGTGTCGGTGTTTGTCAGTGCGCCGTCAGGCAGTCCACGCAACGTGTTGCCGGTGACGGTCAGTGACCTGGATCAACGCGGCGAGCTGGTGAGTGTCCGGGCCGGTCATCTCAGCGCCGACATTACGGCCGCGGCTGCGGCGGATCTCGACCTGGTGCCCGGCATGCAGGTGTTCTTTGTGGTCAAGTCCACCGAGATCGCGCTGTACGCGAGGTAGCCGCTACTGCTGGGAGTCGCCGTCCGTCGGCTTAGCTGCGTCGTCGGACGTGCCGTCTGCGTCGTCCGGCGTACCGTCGTCGGACGTGCCGTCGTCGTCGCGCTCGTCGAGTTCCTCGTCGAGCTCTTCCTTGCGGAATTCGGTCTCGGGGTGTGGCTGACCTTCGTCGACATACTCCTCGTCGATCTGACGGTGGACTTTGCTGTTCAGCACTTCCACTTCACCGTCGGCCAGGTCGTCAAGGTCCTCCGGGAACGGATCTTCGGGTGCGAGGCGGGTCTTGTCGTTCATCAGGCCAGACTACTTCATCGGCCCAGATTCGTCCGATTAATCGGGACCCTACGATGAGGGCCGTTTGAGCCTTTTCAGCACACCCTTGGGAACGAACGGCGAGATGTCTCCGCCGAGTGAATCGACCTCTTTCAGGAGCGACGACGAAAGATGGGTGTAGCTGTTTTCGGCCGGGATGAAGACGGTTTCGACGCCGGTGAGTTGGCGGTTCATGGTGGCCATGGGCAGTTCATAGTCGAAGTCCTGGCTGGACCGCAGACCCTTGACGATGAGGTTGGCGCCATGTGAGCGGCAAAAGTCAGCCAGCAGACCTTCGCTCATGGGCAGGACTGACACGCCCCGGAGGTACTGGAGGGTTTCGCGGACGCTCTCGAGGCGTTCATCCAGGTCGAACCGGTATTTTTTGGCTGGGTTGTTGGACACCGCTACGATCACCTCATCAAAAAGGCTTGCGGCTCGGGCGATGACCTCCACGTGACCGTTGTGGATGGGGTCAAAGGATCCGGGGCAGACTGCGCGACGCATGGTTCGAATCTACAGTGAAGTGCGCTGCGGTACACCCGGCTGCGGCGGTGCGGCGTCATAACCGCAATACTTGAGTGCATGAGTTCAACTACTTCTTCACTGGTTACCGGCACCGCCACAACCCCTACGCCATGGCAACGGACGGCGTCGGGCGCCAATCTGTTGGCCTCCGATGGGCGTCTCGGTGTCACGATCTTCGAGGAAATCACCATGTTGGCGATGCAGCACGGTGCCATCAACCTGGGGCAGGGTTTTCCTGATGAGGATGGTCCGGCTGAGATTCTTGAGGCTGCCCGTGCTGCCATTGCGGCCGGCGCCAACCAGTATGCGCCGGGGCAGGGACTGCCGGTGCTGCGGGAAGCCATCGCTGCCCATCAGGAGCGGTTCTATGGGCTGACCCCCGATCCCGGCACCGAGATTATCGTCAGCACCGGCGCAACCGAGGGCATTGCGTCAACAGTTTTGGCACTTGCCGGACCCGGTGATGAGGTGCTCACCTTTGAACCGTTCTATGACTCGTATGGCGCGACGATCGGCCTCAGTGGCGCCACCCACACCACTGTTCCGTTGTCGGCTCCCGATTTTCAGCCCGATCTGGACGCACTCGAGCGGGCTGTCAACGCCAATACCCGGATTATTCTGCTCAACAATCCGCATAATCCCACGGGCACCGTGTTTACGCGCGAGGTGTTGCAGAAGATCGTCGATCTTGCGGTGAAGCACAACTCGGTGATCGTGACCGACGAGGTGTATGAACACCTCACCTTCGGCGTCAGGCATGTGCCGATTGCGTCGTTGCCGGGCGCTGCGGACCGCACGCTGACCATTTCCTCGGCAGGGAAGACGTTCTCGGTCACCGGCTGGAAAATTGGGTGGATCAGTGGGCCACGGGAACTCATTTCGGCGGTCCGTACGGTAAAGACTTTTCTGACCTACAGCTCCGGGACTCCATTCCAGAGCGCCGTTGCACACGGTTTGGGTCTCGACGACAGCTTCTTCGAGACGACCGCAGCAACGCTGCAGCGTAAGCGGGACATTCTCAGTGCCGGCCTTGAGGCTGCCGGATTCGATGTCTTCACACCCCAGGGCACGTACTTCGTGAACGTCGACGCAGCGCCGCTGGGAATTTCGGATGCCACCGCGTTGGCTCGGCGGTTGCCCGAACTGCTGGGGGTTGCGGCTATTCCGGTGGCTGTCTTTTGCCATCCCGACGGCGCCGCACGGACCAGTTCGTTGCTCCGGTTTGCGTTTTGCAAGAAGACCGAGGTGCTCGAAGAAGCAGCTGACCGTCTGTCGACGTTGCGGTCGCGGCTGTGAAGGGTGTTGAACTGGGCGCCGACGAAGATGGTGCTGTGCCCACCCTTCATTTGGCCGACATTGGCCAGCTAGCCGAAATTGATGAAGACTCATTCACCGAGGGCGCTTACATTCTCAGTATTGGCGGTGCCCAACAATCGCATGTTGATCTGGGGAATCCCGGACATGTCTTTTATGAGTATCTGCGGCGTATTGCGAACGTCCTGGATATCTTCAAGCCTGCCGGTAAGCCAATTCGGGTGTTGCATCTCGGTGCTGGCGCGTTGACGTTGGCGCGCTATGTCCAGGCGACGAGGCCAGGTTCTGAGCAGGTTGCGGTCGAACTGGAACGGGAGTTGTTGGACTTTGTGCTGGAGCATCTGCCGCTGCCTGCCGGCACCAGGTGTTCCCTGGTGATCGAGGATGCCCGGGCGGCGCTCGACAGGTTTGAGCCAGGCTCGTTTGATGCAGTGGTGCTCGACGTGTTTGCCGGCGATGATGCTCCTGTCCATCTCACCGATCAGGCGTTTTATCAGGCGTTGACCTCGCTGGCGGCTCCGGGCGGAGTTGTTCTCGTCAATGTTGGGGACGATCCCCCGCTGACTTTTGCGCGTGCCCAGGTTCGTCGGTTGCAGGAGGCGGCCGACGACGTCGCGGTGCTGGCTGATGCGGGAATGATCGGAGGGCAACTGGCTGGGAATATCGTGCTGGTGGGAACCGATTCGGTGTGGCCAGCCGAGTGGTCGGCTCCGCTGGTAGCGGCGGGTCCGCATCCGGGTGTCGTGGTGACCGGTTCCGACCTGTTTACATTCTCATCGGGGCCACAGTAACGCCAGGGCATGCATTATCCTATTCATCCGGCCGCAATACGAAAGCAATAAATGCGCTAATTTAATGTGCGCTATCGAATAGCTTTTATCGGCTGTTTTTTCATTCATTCAGCAGTACCGTTGGTGCATAGACCACGTGTCATGCGGTGTTGATCCTGTTGCCACCGCTGATTGCTACAAATGGAGGAACCATGACTACCGAAGTTGCGAGCGTTTCAGAGTGCAGTGTGGACTCCTGCTCCTTCAATCACGACGGCTGTACTGCCTACGCGATCACTGTCGGTGGTAGCCGCGATCATGCATCGTGTTCGACGTTCATCGACACGTCGGCGACCGGTGGTTTGCCGATGGTATTGGCTCACGTCGGTGCTTGTCAGCGCACCGAATGCACGTTCAACGACCACCTGATGTGCGGCAAGACCAATGTGACCATTGGCCACGGCGCTGACACTGCTGATTGCCTGTCCTACCAACCGCAGTAGGACCTCGCTCCAAGTTTCACAGCGTCTCTCCAAGTTTCACAGCGTCACAGACCCGGTTGTCCACTAGGACGGCCGGGTTTGTGCATGAGCGGGGTTGTTCCAACCGACATCCTTCGGACCGTTCCGGTCGCCGTCGGGCGCGGATGAGAGTTCTCTCATCCGGGGCTCACGAACGTCCCATAGGTGACTGACTAGATAGAGAACCTGCGGCAGTTACTTCACCGCGGGGGAAGATCGGTCACCACCATGGAAATACATGTGTCTCAGACGCACTCGTTGGAGGAACTGTCCTCGACCGAGCACTCTTCCGAAGAACTCCGTGTTGTGCTCTATTCGCATGAGGCCCTCCGGTCCCAAGGCTGGCCCACGATGACCCTGGCCCTTGCACGCTTGTGTCAATGGTTCGCGTCGCTATGGCCAGCAAGGCTCCGACTGGTGTCCCTTAGACCGCGGCCTCGGTCGGTTCTGCGAACCATAGCTTGGTTTCGCCATACTTTTTTTCGGCAAACCGTTCCAGACCGGCTGGCCATTCAGGTTCCTGCGAGCGCGATGAGCGTTCCAGCACGATAACAGCGCCCTCTGCCAGGTGGGGAACCAGGGTTTCAAGGATGCCGGTCAGTGCGTTGTTTTCTACCGGATAGGGAGGATCCATCAATACGAGATCCCATTGATCCGACGGAAGAGCCCGATCCAAGTAGGTTTCTACCTTGAGGTGATGTACCCGGACAGTCTGGTTTTTGAGGGTTTTGTTCACCAGATCGGCGTTGGTCCGGCTGACTGCCGCGGCTTTGTCGGCCGATTCCACCAGGTCAACGATCTTCGCTCCGCGGCTTGCGCTTTCGACGCCCAGGGAGCCTGAGCCAGCAAAGAGGTCGAGTACTCTGGCATCGGCGATGACCTCGTAGGCGTCGAGACGAGAAAACAACGCCTCTTTGACCCGGTCAGTGGTGGGCCGTGTTGCTGTGCCCGGAACACTGAATAGAGGTATGCCTCCAGCGGCTCCGGCGATAATTCGACTCATGTTTCAACTGTATCGACATGAGGTGGGACGTTTGGCCACCGATTTTTGTCTGCCGAAAATGGCGGCGATATGGCTGCGCCCGGATTGGGGCGCCCATCAGGTTGCTGGTGGGTGCTGTTGCGATCGGATGTACAGACCATAAGCGGGTGCGGTGGACCTGCCATAGATGGCAAACCGAGGGCTTCCTATCCGCTCGTATCCTGCAGCACCTCCAACATAAGCCGGTGAAACTCGGTTGGCTGCTCCCACATTGGTCGGTGCCCTGAGGTCTCAAACACACGTAGTTCCTTGGAGGGGGCGGTCAGCACTTCGTACCACTCTTGCGCGAGGACGGCACGGCCAGGAGCCTCGTAACGCCCCTGCGCCAGATACACGGGGATATCCAGGGTCGTCACCTGTTCTCGAAAGTCAATCTCTTGCAGCTGCGGATAGAGCGCAGCGAAAACGTCGAGGGTGGCGCCGAGGTTCCGGACCTTCTCAACGTTGGAGTACTCCTCAACAAAAAGCCCTTCGGAATTCTGACCTGAACCCTCCGCGTTCGGCGTTCGGTCGTACGGATGAACCAATTGCTCGGTTCCGATCGCCGGTTCGTAGCCCCTGATGTCGGTGTAGGGCGGCGGACCGTACGCTTCAAGCGTGGTCGCCAGCCCGACGTCGCCTGTGGTGCGCGCCCACTCCAGCGCATCCTCATAAAAGATGATGTCAGTGGCACGCTGGCTCACCATTTGGCCGACGCCAACGAAGGCCTGGTAGAACTGCGGTTCACGATCCGCAAGGAGGACCCCGAGCGTTGAACCCCACGATTGTCCCACCAGGTAGATACGGTCCTGGCCGAACCGCTGGCGAAGATACTCAGTGACAGTTAGTGCGTCGCTAATTGCGTTCTCCAGCGTGAGGGTTGACGCCGGCTCGAACTGGTCCATCGACTTGCCGGTGCCTCGCTGGTCGAGGGTCGCGACGACAAAATCCTCCTCCAGGGCTTCCCCGTGGTTACGCATCGCTCCCAATTCGGTTCCTCCGGGACCTCCCGCAAGGAACAGGAGGACCGGGTTCGTATCGCTGCGTCCTCGGATCATTACGCTCAGCTGATGATCTCCGACATCCACACTTGCGAACTCGGAGACGCTTCCCGGCACGGGTGTGCCGTCCTCGGCCAAGATAGCGTCTGTGGAGCCCGGCAAGGCGACGAAGAAGCCGAGTAGAAGAACGAACACGCCGGTCAGGGCCGTCAGCCCACGGAGCAGGACTGTCCGTGTCCGCCGACGAATTGGAGCACTAGGATCCTGGCTCTTGCGCTGCACTCTCCGCCGTTCGAGCGCAGCACCCAGGATTGCGCCAAACATCATCGGGATCAGCACCAGAAGGCCGTGGAACCCGCGTCCGGTAACAAACGCGACGACGCCGTAAATCGAGTTGAGCTGAATTTCGTCCACGGTTGGGCCTTGAACACCTGCACGGACGAGTTCGAACGATACGAGGAAAAGTACTGGCGCAATAAGAACCGCCCACTGCGAGCGGAGAGCGACGCCGCTGGCGGTGCCGACCAGTAGACTCATCGCCACAGTAGCTACGGCCTCGACCTCCGTCAGTGGGCCTCGGGGAGTCAGCCAACCGGCCATCAGTGCATACCCGACCGTCACAGCCACAGTGGCTGCGAGTCCTACCCACGGTCTATCGAAGATGGTGCTCAGTCGGCTCGGCTCGGCCGGGACGGTCGGGGACGGCGAACTGGTTCGCTGCTCTTTTGACATATCCGTGGCTTCCTGGAGGGGGATCCTCATCTTTCCTGGAGGGGTGATCATCGTCTAGAGACCAAATGCCGTCAATCCGGAGTCTGCGGCCCCCACCGATTCACCCACTCTTCATTCGACCGCTGTCCCAGCCGACGACATAGAGTCGAAGGTCCCGCGGTGCCGAGCAAGAACCCGGGTGTCCCCGGCGGTGCCGAGAGAACCTGTCGCCAGTCGCTAGTCGCCAGGACCCAGGAACTCAAAACTCGACACTCGACACTCGACACTCAATGACTGTGGATGCTATCGCTTCTTGGCGTCGCTATGTGATCGCTTCGTGGCGACGCTATGTGATCGCTCGTTGTCGTATCAGCGACCCGTATGCCGATCGGCTTGTGGTCGCCCTGCTCCAGGGCCTTGGGTACATCAAGGAGGCATCGACGGTCGAGCTGCCATGTGAACCCAGTTCGAACCACAGAAGTGGTTTCCGTTTGAGTTGCAGCCATCATGGTGAGTATTCGATGCCCAGCTGAGGCCGAATCAGCGCCTTCAGGATGCTGGCACCGCAGATGTTCTGGGCAGGAGGACGGGGCAGCGTGTCACCCGGATTCGACTCCGTGAGACGCCTGCCGCCGTTAGCGCGGTGCCGTGTTCGCCGCCCGGCAGTTCACCATGGCCGAAATCGCCCACTCCCGCGTTGTAACTCCCCTGCCCATCTACCCGCAACAGCCGTTCCACCAAGACCGGGCTGGAACGTCCTTAACGCCAAAGGCTGCACGGATACCACTCAACGTAGGACGCGCTTCGACAGAGTTCTGGTGGAACGTATGACTGTGCTCCATGAGCATCACAGGTGTCTTCGGACGACCCGCCTTCAACATGTCGACCCCAGGGCCGGATCATTCAGCAGCGCGCGTTGACGATGGGTCAGGTCGGGGCCATAATCGCCCTATTGAGCCAAGACACGCGGGCGCGCTCCGCAAGGACCTATTCCCTGGTGGCCAGTGCCGGTGGTGGTTCCTGATGCAAAGGGAGGTCCCCGGTCATGGCCGAATCCAGAATCAAGCACCGGAGCGTTGAGGAGCGGATCGCGAAGGGCAAGAGTTGCCGGAAGAAAACGCCGGTCTCCAGCCCAACGGGGTGGGTTCCCGATCCCGGTCGGCCGGATCCGGTCGCGCTCCTCGAGGAGCAGAACCGCACCCGGGAACAGGACCTTGTGCCGGTGCGGCACGGCCGGATGCTGGCCTCGCCGTTCACCTTCTACCGGGGTGCGGCCAAGATCATGGCCGCTGATCTGAAGGACACTCCACGGGCCGGCCTGATCACCCAGCTGTGCGGAGACGCCCACCTGTCGAACTTTGGCGTATTTGCCTCGCCGGAGCGGAACCTGCTCTTTGACCTCAATGACTTCGACGAGACGCTCCCGGGACCGTTTGAATATGACGTCAAGCGCATGTCCGCGAGCTTCACCATCGCTGCCCAGAACAATGCCTTCACCAGGACAGAAACACACGATGTGACGCTGACCGCGGTCCGGGCCTATCGGGAAGCGATGGCCGAGTTCGCGCAAATGCGCACTCTGGACATCTGGTACGCCCAGCTATCCGAGGAACAGCTACTGGAAACCATCAACATGGCTGCGTCGACGCCCAAGGGCAAGACCCTCAAGAAAGCCGAGGGCCTGGAGCAGACGGCGCGGAAAAACATCGCCAAGGCCCGCACCCGGGACAGTCTGCAGGCCCTCTCCAAGCTTGGCGAACTCGTGGACGGGAAGTACCGGATCGTCAGTCAGCCGCCGATAGTCATCCCGGCCCGGGAGCTGGGCGGATCGCTCGGCATGTCTGCCGATGAACTTGAGCACGTGATCAGCGAGCAGCTCCGTTCCTACCGGGCCACACTCCAGGACGACCGGCGTCACCTGCTCGAACGGTTCGAAGTCATCGACGTCGCCCGCAAGGTTGTCGGCGTCGGCAGCGTTGGCACCCGGGCGTTCATCGCTTTGCTCCAGGGGCGCGATCAGGAAGACCCGTTGTTCCTGCAACTCAAGGAGGCCACGCAATCCGTGCTCGAGGACCACTTACCTAAGAGCAAGTTCAAACAGCCGGGCGAGCGCGTGGTGCAGGGGCAGCGGATGATGCAGGCAGCAAGCGACATCTTCCTGGGGTGGACCAAGGGCGCGCAGGAAAACCGGTACCTGTACTGGCGCCAGTTACGTGATATGAAGGGCTCAGCCGTCGTGGAGGGAATGAAACCGCTCAACATGACCATCTACGCCGGAATCTGCGGCTGGACCCTGGCCCGGGCGCATGCCCGCTCCGGTGACCCGGTCGCGATCGCTGCCTATATGGGCAAAAGCGCTAAATTCGACGTGTCGATCACCGACTTCTCCGAGCGCTACGCGGACCAGAACGAGCAGGATTACCGGGCCTTCGCCAACGCGGTTCGTTCCGGACGATTGGAAGCCGTCGAGGGCCTCTAGGCCGACCGCAATTTGCCAGCGGACGCGCGCATGACGTCCCATGCACTGCTCAGCAAACCACAACGCCTCATAAACGCACTCGTCATGGACGAGCGGCTTCTGTAGGCACGAACGGACAACCTTGATCGTCAGGACCAGACCCAGTGGCTTGAGGGCACGGCTGCGGTGCCGGCCCTCATGGCGCAGATCTGATCCACGATCTGGTCTTGCAAACGGGACTGCCCCGACGAGCAAGTGGAAATTCGCTGGCAATTGAAGCCCCTCGGCGGCGAAGCCTAGTAAGTCAGACGGCACATCAACCCGAGACCAACGGATTGCGATCCTGCTGATGGGGATGATCCCGGTGATAGTGGTTCTGTCGAGGTCTCTGCGCCGGATCGATATACCGCGGTGGAATAAACCACGGAATCCGGTCCCTCACCTCGATCTTCCATTCATCTTGGTGAACCAGATGGTGATGCCTGGTGCAAAGCAAGACTCCGTTATCCGCCGTGGTCGGTCCACCTCTACTCCACGGAAGGATGTGATGGCCCTCGGTCCAGGGCGACGGCATCATGCAATCCGGAAAAGCACATCCACCATCCCGCGCGGCCAATGCTTTACGGATAGTGGGAGGAAACAAACGATGAGGATTCCCCACATCGAGAACCTGGCCTTGCGTTCCAAGCACCACGGGTAAGACATTCGCATCGCAGGCAATCCGACGAATCGACCGAGCACTGATCAAACCGCCAAACGCTGCATGACCAGCTCTACCGACATCGGCCACCAAGTCCTTGTAGTTGATGGTGACCAACACCTGCGGCCTCATCCCTCCGGCATCGGAAAGCTTGCTGCTAGCCAAGGCAATTCGACATGCACCCACCAAGCCATCCAGCAACTGCTGCGCCCACGTCGACCGATCAAGCTCATCCTCCGGAATGGCCCCTGCTCCCTGAGCAGCTGAATCTCCGGATGAACCGAACAAAGTCGCCTCAGCGTTCGAAGAATCCACCCCGGCACCAGACGGCTGTGCGCCGGCGTCTACACCCCCATCTGTGCCCGCACCTGCACCTGCACCTGTCCTTGTACCTGCACCTGCACCTGCACCTGCACCTAAAGTCTTATCCACGCCACCCAACTTTTCTGCTTCAGCAGCCGACAGTCCTGCCCTGGCCCTTGGGTTGGTGGCTGAATACATCACCGTGATCAGGTCTTCGAACTGTTCGTCGGTCGCTGAGATCTCCATGAAGTGCAGACCATGACGCTTACCCCTAAGAAAGACTCCCTGCCGCGCCCGCAAAACCTCTTCGGTTGGTTCAGAGCCATCAGGGTTGAGCAAACTTTCCCACCGCTGAATCAACACCCTGAGCACATCCAGATCCGAGACAACTGCCTGCCGAGTCAGAGTGGCCTCCATCTCGTCCAGATCCTTGGACGAAGCAAACGGCTTGACTCTTTCCATGGCCGAACTGATCAGGGTGGCAGCCTGGCTACTGACTGCCGATCGAGCAATCGCAGCCCCAAGATATTCAAGCCGAGGAGCAAGCGGCTGCCCATTCAACTGAACCGTGGGCAAAACCTGGCCAGATACACGAATCCGCCGCTTCGCATCACTCTTGCTGATTCGCAAAGTGTTCCGAAGATACTCGGCGTTGTCTCTGCACCCCGTGCGGTTCAGCGCTCCCTTGGGCGAATCACCGTCGGATACTCCCAGACTCATCCGCTGGTCGGACTCTCCGACTACTGCGACATTCTGATGTTCCACCGCGTGCGCGGCAATCAACTGGAGTTGCTCAGCAGTTCTGGCGACCTGTTCGATAGCCACCGCGATTTCGGCAAGTTCACGGGTGGGCATGACCAGACTCTCCGAACGAAAAGAGTCAGCAATCCCCGACAGTTCGGTGTTCAACCAGGCGAGATACCGAGGAGTATCGGTCTGCTGCTCGAAAGGGGTGATTGCCATGGTCCAATTTTATCGAACATGGATTCGAACGATCTAGCGACGGGGGCCAATGTGGAGAAGGAGTGGCCACTAATCCTCCACACCTTCAGTACCTGTCACCGGGCGCTAAGGAACGGAGCACGCTGATGCCGAACAACACCCAGCCGGTGCCCACACCAAAATGAGCCAAACCGCCATAGATTCTGTAGCCGCCCATCGGATCTGTAACCTCACTCGGTACCAAAGCCCACATAAAAGCAAGCAGAAGGATCAATCCAATGACCAGCAACAGGTAACGGCTCAACCTGCCAATCCGCGGATTATGCCGGATTCCGATTGCGGTAACAATCAACCCGATTCCAACGACCGGGACAAAGAACGGTGCACCCAACGCCTGAATGGCCAGGTCGATCACCGCCGGAACCACAAGCCCGATCAGCATTAGTACATAGCCGACCCGCGTAAGCCGACCCGCTGTCAGCTCCAAACTCGAGGAAAGAAAGACAAGTCCAGCAGCAATCAGCAGATTAGGGATGCTGCCCAGCAACATCCCCCAGAACAGCATCGATCCGCCCAGAACAGACCGATCCTTGTTGTACGAAGTCGCACCATGCGCCGTGGTGAAGATCAGCCAAAGAATGATCACGAGCAGACCGCCCAGAACTATGCAGCCGCTACCCCACCCCAATCGCACTGGAGTCGCAGTTATGCTCATGCGGCCAACAATAGACCCGTTGACTCGGCCTGCGAACGGGTCGGCGACTTACTTTGAGCAGGGTAGAAGATGTCACTCCCCAGCTGGGTCAGCCCCGCTCCAGGTACGCTTCCTTCACGGGATTCAGATAGATATCCAAAGCCTCAGCCAGCTCCGGATGATCCACAAGATCCAGGTCCTGCGCAACAATCTGCTGCGCATCCTCACGGGCCTTCTCGATGATCGCTGCATCCTTAACCACCCGCAAAAACTTCAGCGCTGACCGGCCACCGGACTGCGAAGCACCAAGGATGTTGCCTTCACGCCTCAGCTCCAGGTCCTTCTGCGACAGCTCAAAGCCATCCGTGGTCGACGCCACAGCGGCGAGCCTCTCCCTGCTGGGATGATCCGGATCGAGTTGCGTCACCAAGAGACAGGTCCCAGGATGCCCACCACGACCAACCCGTCCGCGCAGCTGATGCAGCTGCGAAATACCGAACCGATCCGCATCCATGATCACCATCATCGTGGCATTGTGAACATCCACACCGACCTCGATCACCGTGGTGGAGACCAGCAACTGAACGCTTCCGTCATTGAAGCGAGCCATGGTCGCTGACTTCTCGACAGGGTCCAGCCGCCCATGCAACAGCCCTATCGACACACCCTGCATCACCGGCATTTCCTGCAGGGTTTCGAACAACTCATTGACCGACGTCAGCTCCTGCTGAGGCGCACGGGGTGCTCCCACCGCTTCCGGCGAATAGAGCTCCAGAGCCGCGGAATCCTCCTCCTGGTCCCCAATCTTGGGACACACCACGTACACCTGGCGACCGGCGTCGATCTCTTCCCGAGCACGAGCCCAAATCCGCTGTATCCACCCTGGATGCTCGGTGAGACCCACCTCGTGGGTGGTGATCGGCGCCCTGCCGGCTGGCAGCTCGGTCATCGTGGAGACATCCAGATCCCCAAACACCGTCATCGCGACGGTCCGGGGAATCGGAGTTGCCGTCATCACCAGCACATGAGGCGAATTGGTTGCCTTGGACCGCAGCACGTCGCGCTGCTCGACGCCGAACCGGTGCTGTTCATCCACCACGATGAGCCCCAGATCGAAAAAGCTCACATTCTCCGACAGCAGCGCGTGCGTCCCGATGACGATGCCCGCTTCACCGGTGGCCGCATCGAGCATCGCCTGCTTACGCTGCGCCGTGCTCATGGAACCGGTCAGCAGCACCACCTTGGTGCCGTCGGCAGCACCGCCAAGCATTCCACCCATCCCCAGCGGACCCAGCGTTCGGGTGATCGACTGCAGATGTTGAGCTGCCAACACCTCGGTCGGTGCCAACAGCGCAGCCTGGCCGCCGGCGTCGATCACCTGGAGCATCGCGCGCAGCGCGACCAGCGTCTTGCCCGAGCCCACCTCACCCTGCAGCAGCCGGTTCATCGGGTGCGGCGACGCCAGCTCATCGGCCAACGTCTCCCCCACCATCTTCTGTCCGTCGGTCAGCGTGAAAGGTAGCTTGGCGTCAAACTGGTCTAGCAGGCCGCCCGACCTGAACGGACGAGCCGTCGCCTCTTCCAGCGAAGTCAGCGCCCGACGTCGGGCAAGCGCGGTTTGGAGCACCAGCGCTTCCTGGTAGCGCAACCGGTGTTTGGCTCGGTAGGTGTCTTCGATGACATGCGGCCGGTGGATCAGCTCATACGCCTGGGTGACGTTCATCAGCTTGTCGCGGCGAGCAATTTCCGGTGGCACCGGATCATTGAGTTGGGAGTGCACCAGGCTGTCGAGCAGCTTCCCGACGGCCTTCTGAATGTCCTTGCTTTCCACCTTCGCCGCCGCCGGGTACACCGGTATGGGCCTCTCGAGGAAGGCCGGATCCACCATCTCGTCGTCGTCAAGCAGGGAGTACCCGGGGTTGGTGAGCGTCAGCCGGTTCTTGTAAGCGGTGACCTTGCCATAGAACATGGCGTGCACGCCGGGGCGCAGATCCCGGTGGGCATTGTGTCCGTTGAAGAAGGTGAGGCTGAGACTGCCGAGGCGTCCGCCGTCGTCGTCGGTAATGACCACCTCGCACAGGAAGCCCTTGCGAGTCTGCATCTTCCGCTTGTTGGCTGACTGAACTCGGGCGATCAGGGTGACGTCCTCGCCCAAGGGCACGCTGCTGACCGGAGTCAGCTCGCCCCGCTTGAAATAGGCGCGCGGGACATGGTTGAGCAGATGGCCAATCGTATGAAGGTGGAGATGCTCGGCAAACAGCTTGGCGTTCTTGAGACCGATTCTCCCCGCAAGGGGAACGTTGAGTTCCTCAGTAATGTTATTGTCCACTGGCCTCTTGGGCTTCACTGAGCTGCGCTGATTCGTCGAGTGTGGATGAGTCACCAAGAGTGGACGGGTCCTTGAGTTGGGTCACGTCGCCGTACTGCGGCGAGTCGGACTGGCGTGGCGACGCCAGTTGCGTCACTGACACGTTGATTGGATGGCCGGCTTCCTGGATTAGTTTCAGCGCCGGTTCGGGCGTGGGCACGTGGACGTGGACACGCCATCGGTAGCCTTCCTCGACCTCGGTGACGGCGCTCATGATGACTGAGTCCCCGAGCTCGTCGAGGTGGAGCCGCAACGTGGCGGCGTCGAGGGGGCTGAGGTTGATGGTGCACATGACTTCGACGCCCTCGGCGTCGCCGCCGTTGTGAATGTGGGGTGCCTGGATGTCGTACCCGTGGAGTCCGTCGAGAAGTTCGTCCTGCAGCTCTTCGCCGAGCGCGGCGGCCCGCAGCGCATCCATGATCAGGAGGAATCCCACTCCCCCGGCATCCACAACCTTGGCCGCGGTGAGAACGCCGAGCTGGCTTTCGGTCTGAATGACGGCTTCCAGGGCGGCTTCGACGGCGGCTTGCAGTGTGAGGGCGAGGGCGTGGTTGCTATCGTCTCCGTTTTGGGCGCCGTCTGCCATGGCCGCTCCGCGGGCTGTTGCCTCCAGGACGGACAGCATGGTGCCGGGCACCGGGTCGCTGAGGGCCGACCAGCTGCGGATCTGGGCTCGCTGCAACGCCGTGGCTAGTAGGGGGCCTGAAAGTCTGGTGTGGTGGTGCAGCGGTTCGGCCACGGCTGCGAGGAACACGGCGAAGAGGGTGCCTGAGTTACCGCGTGCGTCTTCCATCGCGGCCTGACCGGCGATTCGGAGCAGTACGCCGAGATCGGTGGTGTCGGATGCCGAGGCGGCGTGGGAAGCGGCGCGAACGGTGAGGTAGAGGTTGGTGCCGGTGTCGCCGTCTGCCACTGGGAAGATGTTGATGGCGTTGAGGCGGTCGCTGTGGTTGCCCAGGGACTCTTCGGCCTTGCTCAACCATCGCCTCATCGCAGCTGCGTTAGCGGTGATCTTTGTCTGCAAAGTGATCCCATCCCACGTTGGCGGGTGACTGCGGCGCTGCGGTCACGCCGGGCAATCCGGCACATACCGAGCCTACCGCAGTGAACCCTTTAGGGAGAGGAGTGTTGCGCGGAAAGGTGGCGAGCAGCGAATAGTCCTCTCCCCCGCCCAGCACCCACTCCATTGGGTCGATGCCCAGGAATTTGCCGAGTTTCCGTAGCGGCTCAACTAGTCGGTCCAGAGCAGCTCGATCAAATTCGATGCTCACTGAACTCCCGTCTGCCAGCCGGCCCGCGTCCCTGATCAATCCGTCTGACACATCGAGCATTGCGGTAGCTCCTGCTTTTGCCGCGGCAGGTCCGGCTTGGAGTGGTGGCCGCGGACGTTTCTGGATGTCTACATATTGAGTGAAGTCTGGACTCAGCGATTGGGTTGGGTGGTCCGACTCCATGAGAGCAAGCCCTGCTGCTGCGAATCCCACAGTTCCAGCGAGGCCGACCACGTCTCCCACCTGTGCGCCCGAACGCAAAACAGGCTCACCACCGTCGAGTGACCCGGTGATCGCAGCCGTCACCACGATCTCCCGCCCACCACCTAAGTCGCCACCGACGACGCCACACCCGTCGGCTCCCAGCTCGGCGATCGCTGCAGACAGACCGTCCGCCAGTTCTTCAACCCAATGCACTTCGGTGTGGCCGGGGAGAGTCAGGCTGACAACCATTGATGTGGCCCGTGCGCCCATAGCGTTCATGTCGCTCAAGTTTTGTGCGGCTGACTTCCATCCAACGTCATATCCGGTGGTCATGTGTCCGTTGGGGCGTTCCAGCCTGAAGTCTTTGTCCTCAACGATCGTGTCGATAGAGATCACTACCCTGCCATCTGGCGCCTCGACTATCGCGGCGTCATCGCCTGGTCCGATCAAAACGCCGGACGCAACCGCAATACGCGGCAGTATCCGTAGCAATAGTCCAGTTTCGCTTAGTCCCGCAACCGTAATAGGCATGGTTCCACGCTACGGTAACTTGCTCCCTATCGTGATCTCGACGTACTTTCGTTGATAGGTCAAACCATCCGAATCACAGCACGGGACGTCGGAGAGCTATCAGGTGGGGGGGGTAGTAGGAGTTTAGTTCGGAGCCAGGGATGCGGAGATACACACCGCCCGACATCCAGAGGCAGACCGAACAGTCCATCGGACGGTTCGATTCACGATTCGAGCCAATATTCAAGGGCCTCGCCACCAACTAAGCCCAACTGCGTCTTCGCGATCGGCGGGTAGATTCTTACACCCGGTGAAAACGTAGTGGTTAGTCTGGCGGCGCCAGACAGCACTCTATTCGTGTTCTCGTCCTTGCCTTAGTTGTGTTGCGATAAGCTATAGGCGAATTATACTTACAGGAAAGCTTAGGGGATCCTTTTTGCCTGTTATCATGCCAATCTACGGCACCAGACCAGAAGCCATAAAAATGGCTCCGATCATCGAAGCGCTGAAGGTTTCAGCTATTTTCGAATGTGTTGTTACGGTCACGGGCCAACACCGGGCGATGCTCGATCAAGTCAATCGACTGTTTGGTATTGACCCCGACCATGACCTGAACATCCTCCAGCAGGGTCAGAGCTTGAACTCGATTATGACTAAAACCATCGAGGGTCTAGATCATTTGTTCAAAACCAACAGGCCGGATGCCGTGGTCGTTCAGGGCGACACCACAACCTCGACTGCCGCAGCTATCGCCGCGTTCTATCACCAGATTCCCGTGATTCACGTCGAAGCAGGTCTTCGGTCCGGTAACATGTTCTCACCGTTCCCCGAGGAAACAAATCGAAAGATCACTTCACAAATTGCGAGCCTCCACTTAGCCCCCACGTCCACCAGTAAAGCGAACCTGATGGCCGAAAATATTTCGGAAAAGGATATAGTTATAACCGGAAATACGGTGATTGACGCGCTTCTCGAAACCGTGCAGAAGAACATCCCTTTTGTAGACCCGAAATTAGAGGACCTGGCCGGATCCGGTAAGAGAATACTTCTGGTCACGACACACCGCCGAGAGAATCAAGGCGACGCAATGCGAGGGGTCGGACGGGCATTGGCCCGTATCGCCGACTCGAACCCTCACCTCACCATAGTATTGCCCGTGCATAAGAACCCTGTAGTGCGTGAAGCCGTCCTGCCAGCTATTCGGGACAAAACAAATGTCATTGTGACAGAACCATTGGCCTATGGTGAGTTCACACGTTTACTCTCCTTAGCCGACCTAGTCTTGACTGATTCTGGAGGTATTCAAGAAGAGGCACCCAGCCTTGGGAAACCCGTACTTGTCATGAGGGACAACACAGAACGTCCGGAAGCGGTCCGGGCTGGCACCGTTGTCCTGATCGGATGCGGGGAGAACCGAATAGTCCAGGAAGTGACCGACCTACTGAATGATCAAGCGCGGTTCAACTCTATGGCCAACGCTGTGAACCCCTACGGCGACGGAAGGGCTGCTGCAAGAGCGCACGGCGCAATAGCAGAAATGTTCGGACTGGGTCACAGACTCATGGACTTTTCGGAGCATCCGAACTCTCATATTCTACGACCTATTGAAATATAGAAACGGAAAACAAGGAATGAAACATTTAGTCATAATCGGCCAAGGATATGTTGGTCTCCCATTAGCACAGGGCGCTGTGAGCGCCGGTTTGAAAGTTACCGGACTAGATCTAAACCGCAGAACGGTCGAAGACCTCAACCAGGGAATATCGCATGTCGACGATATAAGTAATTCAGAAGTTGAGCTGATGATTAGCTCTGGATACAGCGCAACGTCCGATTCTGCAATTATCAGCACCGCCGACGTCGTAGTAATGTGCGTTCCAACGCCCCTCGGGGACGCCGGCAGCCCGGACCTAGGTGCAGTGGAAGGGGCAACTCGCTCAATTTCGGAACACATGACGACTGGCACCTTGGTCGTACTGGAGTCAACTACATATCCTGGCACTACTGATGATCTAGTCCTACCGATCCTTGAGCAATCGGGCCTCACCCTGGACATCGATTTCTACTTAGCATTTTCTCCGGAGCGAATTGATCCAGGCAACCAAACATACGGATTGACGAATACGCCGAAAGTCGTGGGCGGAACAACCGAGAACTCCACCAAAATTGCTTGTGAATTTTACTCTTCATTTATCGATATAGTAGTGCCTGTCAAAGGAACTAAAGAAGCCGAAACCGCAAAGCTTCTGGAAAATACTTATCGCCATATCAACATAGCCTTGGTCAACGAGATGGCCAAGTTTTGCCACGAACTAGACATTGACTTGTGGAACGTAATCGATGCTGCGAAGACCAAACCTTTTGGTTTCCAGGCATTTTATCCCGGTCCAGGCGTAGGCGGGCACTGCATCCCTATCGATCCGAACTATTTGAGCTACCAAGTGCGGAAATCCCTCGGCTACCCGTTTAGATTTGTGGAACTAGCCGAGGAAATTAACAACAGTATGCCCCGCTACGTAGTCCAAAGAATCCAAGAACTACTCAATAGGCACGGGCGATCGCTCAACCAATCAAAAATTCTACTACTCGGCGTAACTTACAAACCCGACATTGCTGACCGCAGGGAATCCCCGGCGGAGCCTATTGCACTACTTCTGAGCCGTAACGGTGCAGTGATCTCGTATCACGATCCGAAAATCTCAACTTGGAGCTACGACGGAACAACAATAGGAGTAGAAGAAGATCTAGACTCGGCTGTTGACGGTGCAGACGTAGTGGTCCTTCTCCAAAACCACTCTGAATATAACGTCGACCTTTTGAGTACAACCGCACGCATCTTCTTTGATACGCGAGGGGCGACCACCACGGCCTCAGCGCACCGTTTGTGATTTTTTATCGAACAAATCGACAATCGTACAGGCAACTCAGGGGTCATTCTCCCTCCACACGCTTGCCGGAACCAAAGGTTCTATATCAATGAAGTATGTACCGGCACTCCGTATTGTGCTGTTCTCTGCACCAACGCTACTAATCATATTCATTAGCTTCATTACGGTTACCCAGCATTCGAGTATTCAAATATTTTTTGGCCTATTTTTTGCCCTCATTTCGCTCCAATTAGGTATCATCGGATTCTCCATTGATAGACAAAACCGAAAGACAGCTCATACCCTTCATGCAAAAATAGAACGTGTGCGCAAGGACACCTCAAGATTCGATTACCGAGCCACCACACGACTCGGAAAAATTGAAGCCGTGTTAGACGACTTGAGACTTGAGATCGAACCGTTGGCGAAAACCCGCTCGTCAACGGTCCTCCCCTATCCTTCTGCGATTTCAAAGCGCGTTCTCTTTATTACTAGTAACGGAGCGGGAATGGGCCATCTCACCCGATGCTTGGCTGTAGCGATCGCGGGGCGCGAAGATTTCTCTTCGCAGTTTGTTTCCCTATCCGGTGCTGCCCGGATAGTCGAACGTTTCGGGTTTGGAGTGCTTCCTTATCCGAGCCACAAGAGCACTAGCCTGAGTCAGAGGGAATGGCATAGGCGCTTTGCGATCTTCATGCACGAAGTTATTGCAGTCAACCGACCTGACGTAGTTATATTCGACGGATCATTTGTTTATCGGGGGGTATCAGACGCAACCCGGCACTCTGACACCCCTCTCATCTGGCTTCGCAGAGGCCTGTGGAAAGAAGAAAGCAGCACTACGCAGCTATTGAGTTCACGGGACTTTGTCGATGCAGTTATAGCCCCTGGCGATATTGCAGAGGGTGCCGATATTGGACCGCTACAATTGGCTGATACCGATCATAAAGTTGAACCGATTTCACTATACAACACTAGCCAAGCTCGCTCCCGAGACGACGCTTGTAGAGAACTTGGCTTAGATGGCGGGCGTCGGAACGTCCTAATTCAACTTGGTGCCGGTAATCTCAACGACATTACAAATCTTAGGACTGCCGCTATCAACGCTGTCCGTAAGCTTGGTTTGCAGTGGGAACCAGTCGTCGCTATGTCACCGTTGGCAGCCGCCCTTGCCGATATATCCGATTTGACACAGATTCGCGCTTATCCGCTAGCCCCATGCCTAGCCGCATTTGAATTCGGCATCATAGCTAGTGGCTACAACTCAATCCACGAGGCGATAGGAGCGGGCTTGCCTTGCATAGTCATCCCTAACGATCAAACACTCACCGATAACCAAAGGCTGCGGGCGGAAGTATTTGCCGACAAAGGATATGGAATACTAGCGGATTCGAACGATTCCCTAGAAGCGGCCGTTAAATTACTTGCCTTGGACCCCAAACCGTTCAAGGCACCTCTGTACGACATGAATGGCGCCCGTCAAGCTGTAGAAATAATTAACAGCATTTTGAAAGGAAATTAGTTTCACCGTGAATTTGGACGTTAAATGATGGTGTTGTGCTGAGAAGAGATTGGAGTTTTGGAAGCATAAGGGGCCTTCTGAATTGGTTGCCAGAAGACATGATTTCAGGTGAGTTTTACTTACATATTTGTTTTCCCGTCAACGATCAGTGCCAGTATGGGTATTAGTTTTATCTGCCATGAACCTGGCAACAACCGGCCTATTCCACGTTGCAGCCGGTGAGCCCGGGTACGGTGTCCCGCAATACGGACCGCCTGCCACATTCTCCAATGATTACTCCGTTCGCCCTTCGTTCATGGGGCGGATCGTTGATATCATCGCGGTTCTGAATACTGTCACAGTCACCTATGAGGGCGGCATCTTCGATCCACATGCCCGGGTATGGACACGGCATCGGGCGGTCACCGATCCGGCCCATGTGGCAGGGCTGCGGTGATGCGCGGATACTGACGCCCAACGAGTGCACGGACCCGAGGTGGTGGAATCCTTGCAGGTCCGCGACCCCAGGATCTGCTAAGGAGTATTCGGCATCGACCACGATCAGCAGCCAGCCGTTGCCGCGGGTGGCCTCATACCCGAGACGCCAGCCACAGATCGAGTACTATGCAAAGGAGTTACGTGCGCCATGGATCAGTGTCGGGTTCTGCCGGCTCGGACCAGGCCACAGACCTAGGGTGGTCTCACGGCTTCTGAAGCGGCGACCCGGATCTCAACTGCGATATTCCCCGTCCATAAAAATCTGGAGGAGTTCAACCTCGGTCACCAGCCCACGGCGAATCGGAACCTGATCGCCCATTTAGGCGCCGGGTTGTTTATCTCCGAAGCTAAGAACGTGGTCCTTGCCGACACGGCTGGGACCGGGAAAACCCGGGTCGAGGCCAATACCGGAATCAAGGCAGCTGAGACAGGGCAGCGGGTCCCCTTCCACTCGGCGACCAGGTGAATCATCCGCCAGACGTCAACCTAGTATCGGTCTGCACTTCAGAGAATTAGCTGGGACATTCAGGGCCTCCTGGACGACAAGAGCTGTGGAAAGCCCCCTTCACCCAGAGAACTTCTCCATGTCAGACCCCTCACTTAACACTGTGGTCAATTCGGCTATTAGGCGTACCTAAACTAAACCCCAATTTAGACCGAATTCTTAACCCGCACAAATGTCCACCAGTCCGGAGACCACGATCAGCACATGAAACGAATGGCGAAACCCGACTGCGACAACCCAAACTTATCCAAAAGGCCAGTTCGTTCACCACACTGTCAGGCTACAAGAATTTACCATATTGCGAATCGAAATCACTGCTGGCTGGGCTAGGGGAAACCAGCTCTTGACTTGAACAATTTAGCCAAACCCACGACTGGCTCCGACCCATTCTTCTTTGCAGCTGATCGGATACAATACCGTCTACCAAAACTACATTCGGCGTATCCCAGCGCTTGATACTATGCCATAAATGTAGGATATCTGCCGTTTCAAGCGGGAGGAACAACCGTCTCATGGCACCGTTCAAAAAAGTACCGTTCTTTATCTACTTGGTGAAGTCTGTCAATCGTTTCCTGAACGTCGCGCGTTACGAGCTTCTTGAGCACTACTGGATGCAAATTCCACCATTCCAAAAACAATAGTTGAGAAACTAAATCGTCCGAAAACCGCGGCCGTATCTCTCGTGCTGATACTCCGCCCACAATTTGATACGGCGCAACGTCCTTCACAACCACCGCCCCCGTAGCGATTACCGCACCAGTTCCAACGGTGACGCCCGAATTGATGGATACATTATCCCCGATCCAGACGTCATGTCCAATCAAAACTCGACGATTGACTGTTCCTCTCGCCAACTTAGCGGGGCTTCCGCCCACATTTTCGACTAGGAAAGATGACGTTGAAAAACCTTCAAGACGATGACTTCCGAGGCCAATTGATACATTCCTGCCTATGGAGCAATACCGACCCACTTCAACCTGTGACCGGAGACGACCAGAGTTAATATAAGAACCGAAGCCGAAAAAGCTATTTCCCATGAGTTCGCAATAATTTACGTTCACGTTAGGTTCCGCCATGACAAGCCATTTATGGCTTGGGCTGCGTAAGACTCGCGGCCGAGCGAATTCAATTGAACCCAAATCAAAAGTTGTCATGACGCGTGCCTAGATAATCTTTTTAGCGACATATACATTTGCGCAGATAGAAGGTCAACCTGCGAACTTTGGCTCCGAAGTTGACCAGATCGCGACAACGACTCCCATAACAAAGGATCCCGATAAAGATCTGTCGCGGACTCCACTAGCTCCTGGATAGAACGCACCTCTTTACCGCTAAGTCCAACATAATCAGACAATGATAGAGCCATTTCAGGGTAGATCAAAGGAATGCCCATCGCTGCCAGTTCAGCGGGCACCATTTCAAAAGTTGCGTATTTCACGATCGACACCATCAAACGGGATTTGGCGAGCAAAGGACCGAAATCGTCCTTGAGGTAGGGAAGTATTTCTAGCCCAAGATCCTTTGCCTCTTTCGGACGATACTGACGGACGCAATACAACGGAGCTTCAGGTAGCGCCGCCCGCAACTTCGCAATTACTTCCTCAACAGGAAAACCAAGAAGAGAAGCGTCACATAGCTTGCCGTAGTCGCCCAAGAAGATTCCTGCAGTGTCCCCGAAGGCGCGGACCTCCGTGTCAGGAAACTCTAGAGTCTTCGGAACAGTAACGATGAAGTCCCGGACTTCCCTAAGTTCAGGAATATCCCTGGCACGGTCAGTAAACGCCATCAGCCAAACTCGATCCTCATACTTGGACCGCCACGACAATATTCGATCGACGGCAAACTTATACCGCCCCAGGACGTGGTTCAAACTCAGATTCACCACAACGACTCTGCCACGAGATGCATGATAGTCCACAAGCTGCTCTACCTGAAGGTAATCCGGCCTATCAGGATCACCGGGATATACGATTACGATCTGCGCAGCTCTGCCATTCAACCCTTTGACGTCTCCAGTCTCGACATCAACCAGATTCAAATCCACACCGTAAGGCTGCAGCATGTCATATGTCAAATGGCTGCTTTTCAAAATACCGCCATGCTTCCATCGTTTTTTATCTGTACGTCCGATTAGAGCTACTGAGAATTTTTCCCGAACGTGTGGAGCACCGGCGTCATGGAACTTCCACGGAATTGCAGACTTAACTAACCTATCCGTCTCTTTTCGAACATCAATACGTGACCCGGTCTTACTTATCGACGAACCGGAGATCGAAGTATCTGGGCCTTCGAAAGCTATAGGTGTGGCTTCGTTCTTTCTATGGGCGGACAATATAAACGGGACCTTTTGTTTTTGCCCCGCTAGCGCGAAAAATATGTCAGCCATGTTCGGCAGCATGAAGTCGTCGAATTTCACGTCAATGGTATCTGTATGGAACGCTAGGCACCCGGTACCCAGTAGATGAACCTGATGATCATCATCGTACCGGCCGCCAAATGTCATAACTCGCCTACTTGCTTGGTCATAGTAACTGGAGAATCCCTTCTTCAGTTGCGAGCCATGCCACCCCACCACGGCGCGACGACCATAACGTTCGATGCTGTCAATCAGCCGTCGAACATAGTTAGGGGGATAGTTAATGTCATCGTCAATAGCGAAGTAATAACCGTCGAACCGGTCCACCGCTATGAATTTTCCCCTATCTCCGACATCCGGCCCCTCGACTATGAATAAGTTGTCGTATCCCAGAATGCAGGCGGGAATCTCATTAAAACCATTTAGGTAGACAAATAACTCATCGACTTGTGGAGAAATCGTCCTGAGCACAGCAGCCAACCCTTCCTCCCTTCCCGGAATGGTTGCTAGGCCGGCTCGAATCTTGGTCCGTTTGCTATTGACCTGGTGATCTAATCCAGGCACGAAGTATTGCTCACGCGCCAAAGTAGACGGGGTTATTGTCTGACCTTTAGTGGACTCCAGGGACGTCGATTCCCTGATAGCTTCTGAACTGGACTTCCATATGGTGAACTCTTCAGCTACCGAGGACAGTGCTTTCTTTTTCGATGCCGGAGATAAAACCGGTTTTACCACTGTTTGAATCTGATCATTTAACGCCGCAAGCTTGGCATTGACATCAGATGTTGATGCCATCGATATCTTATTTTTTTGGATTTGCCCGAAAATATTTGAACTGGTTGACATCATATTTCCTATCGCTGAACTGCGTACGAACCGCTGGCGAGGCGGTCGAGATTACCGGGCAAGAGCTGGGCGTACGATTGCCCGTATTTTTCTGCCTTTGAAGCGAATAGCGTTTGTAGATCCGCACTCAAGGATTCGGACCACTCGCCTTCCTCAGCAATAAGCTCCGTTTGGGTAGTGAACTTTCCCCTAAATGTATTAAACAGGGTTTCTTCATCCCGCTCCATCGGCGTTAACCAATTAGCAGCGCGTTCAATGCATACCATTGGTATCTTGCTTCTTTTGGATTTAATCGCTAACCAAACGTCTGCCATGCCCGTATTCTTGAAATTATTCAGAGAAGGCCTTACAGTGTCCGTGTGGAAACCGACCGTTCCGGTTCCGAGTTGATTAACAATCGTGTCCTTCCGCAACGCTTTCTTGAAGTGGTATAAAGTTCGGCCGTCAAGATAACTTACAAACGGTTTCGCAAATATTGTGCCGTGGATGCCGACTATGGCTGAACGATCATAGAATTCTATTTTTCGAATAAGAGTCTGGATATAATCTTGTGGATAATTGATATCGTCGTCAATAGTGAAGCAATATCCCGATTCGGCATCAGCAGTGAAATAAAACTTTCCATTGTCCTTTATGTTAGGAAGGTTATCCGACTGTTTAACAACAATTCTGGGATGGATAAGAAAAGTAGGTATTTGATTGTACTCGTTTAGATAAACGTATAGTGTGTCTACTTGAGGAAGTATTTGAGCGACAACATTTTTCAGTTTCTCTTCGCGAGGCGGGTATGTCGCCACGTAAGCACTTACTTTGTTGTCCCGAAGCGCCTCATCAACCACGAGTTTACCGGAGACCGGAAACGGCCGTCTAACGACAGGAAACGGTGTATACGGCCTGAGGTTCTTCGCAGAGAGGTGAGAATGCCAGGCCTCGTACCCATCTACAAACTTCCGGCGATCTGGGGACAGCGAGGGAGTGGAAGATGCACCAACGGTAGTATAAATCGAGTTCTCAGGGTCGCTCGTGAGCGAACCATCCCTGACCAGTGCAATATAAAGAACCTCCGCTACGGTGCCTCGGGATCGAGATCCGTACGTAAGAGCTATCCGCTGCATAAATTCTGCATCAGCCGATGTACGAACAGTGTCGAAGAAGCCAATCTCTTCAATGACCTGTCGGTCAAACATCTGGCTTATGTACGCTATTCGGGCCTTTTTCCCGTTCACTAGTATAAGGTTTCCATCGCCATCTCGCCGTTCATGGAGACAGGTACTTACCGCGATGCCTGGCTTGTTTAGAGCATCAAACTGCTTTTCGATACGGCGGCGGTCTGAGACATCATCGCTATCCATAAAGGTGAATACAGAGCCATTCGCGCGGGTCATAGCGAAGTTCTTGCAGTAGTAGGTCCCTCGGTTTTTCCCGAGGCAGTAGACGGTCATCCGATCGTCAGCCGCGGCTAAACCCAGCAAAGCCTCCCGCGAGTTATCGGTGCTGCAGTCATCGACGACTATCAACTCTAAATTATTCCATGACTGTTCCAAGATCGAACGCACCGCAGCTTCGATGTGCTCAGAAGTGTTGTAGGAAGTCATGATCACCGTGATTAGGGGTTTCTCGCTGTAAATCTTGGTGTGCGCTCTAACACCTCCCCGAGTCCGCGTTGCATAGGGAACATCCGTAATCTCAACTGGCGGAGATGCTGGTGATTCAGTGTGTTGGGCCTCCACGGGAAGCTGGCTGGAAACCTTCGCCTGCGCTTTGCCAGTATCGCTCGGCCCGCCAGCACTTAATTCCTGCAGCCGCTTTGGAATCGATTTTTGTGATGCTTCAAGAGCCGGTTTTTGGGGTTGCCAAAAAGCCATTCCTCTGACAATCCGCCTGCTTCGCCTGAGTGCTCGAAATATTCTATGGTTTTGTAAATGATGAATACGTTTTTCGAGCCGAACGAGCCTGTTAAGCGTTCTTGTCTCAAGATCTTTCTGATGCCATGTGACGCTGTTCAACTGGCTGTGAATAACGCCAACACTGACAGTGGCATTTTTTAACTCGATTATTCCGTTCGCCATCAAGGCCTGATTCTTCACTATTCCTGCGACATCCTCCTGTAGGGACATCAGATGACGATCTACTATCCGGCTTTGCGCAACTATTCGCCGATCCGTTTCACTAACCAAGTGATCGACGATTGATTCGCCGTATGCCTTCAAAGCGTCCGCATCGATATAGTCGGATGCCTCCGGAGTAAGCAGCAATTTGATCTTCTCAGACTGATCCGCTGATGTAGCAACCACCCGCTCGATCTCTGCGGCGGACTGAGCAAAGCTTGTCTCAAGATGTTCGACAATCGCCTTCAGTTCATCGACATTGAGCGCCATTTTTTGAAGTCGACCACTCTGATCAGCGTGATGCTCCAAAGTGCGGGCAGATTTTGTCTCCTGTTGTTCAGCGGCCGTCTTCAGACCCTTCAGCGCGAGCCCCAGCTCCTGGACTTGGCCGTCCAGCTCACTTTGACGTTTGGCCCTTACGGCTGAATCTGTACGATGCTCTTCGAACCCGCTCCTATGTGCACTCAGGGAGGTCATCACCTCGGCCAAGCGGTCCTGAACGAGTTGAATTTCCTTTGAATTAACCTCTACTTGATCCGAGGCGGCAATTTGTTTTTGATTTTCATTAGTTTTAGCAGCATTAGCAATTGACCGTTGTAGCGTGCGCCGGAGATCCCTCAGCTCCTTTGCTGACTGCAGATTACGCATCGCTAAGTATTTTTGAAAAATATCCGGGTTAGCCATGTGTTCATCGGAGAAAAAAACGTACGTCGCGGTCGCATTGAAACAATCTACGGGGGTATATCCCAAGTCTGACAATCTTGAGGCAACAGCATGATACTCATTGACTTCGGCGCATTCGCAGACAATTATGGGTTTGGCTCTTCTTATGGTTTCAAGAGCACCTTCGATTACTTCGCTCTCCATACCCTCGACATCTATTTTGATCAGGGTGGGATCAAGCTTGGCGGCTTCCTCAAGTTCATCAAGCGCATAAAGCTCTATCTCGCCGGCCGCGTCAGCCTTTAATCTGGCGGCCCCGAGGTTATTTTCAGGGAAGGCGACGTTGGCCGTCCCTCGTGAGCTAGAAAGACCGAATGAGAGAATCTTGATTTTATCATTGAGTTCGTTGATACGAGCATTCTCTGTCAATAGTCCGATCGACTGTGGAACGGGTTCGAAAGCGATCACGTTTGCACCGACTACTCCGGCGAAATATATCGAGTGGTTCCCTATATTGGCGCCCACATCAAAGACAACATCTTCAGGTGCCAAGAGGCTAGATAGCGCATCTAACATACCGCATTCATAGAAATCTGCAGATTTGGCGATGGTCATTCCAATGTGGTCCTGCGTGGAGGCCGTGTTGAAATAGAATTTTCGACCGTTTCGCTCGATCTGAATTACTGGTGAGACAGTCATCTATTTATGCTCCATTTAGTCCCGGCACTTTAAGCACAGCCAGTAGTGGATGCACCCAGTCAAGGTTATCTTATTACCGCGGTCGACGACGTTCCTATCATTGGTCGGTTAGTTTCGATCTGCTCTTTTGATGACCGTCTACAACCACCGCGGCCAGCCGGGTGGGCCGGTTGCGGTGGTTGTAGACGGTAGATCGGGGAGGTTTTGCCAGGTGTAGCAACAGCGCTAACCGGTCGTGGCATTGAGATCGTCGATCGCCTGAACTTTTCAGTGTCGTTCCTGTGATCTCAGGACTCGCAATTTTCCCGGCTGCGCCACCTCTGCACCTAAACGCTCGTTCTCTCCTCGGAGTTGTTCGACCTCTCTATTGGGGCGAGGTTCTCGCCGTTTGGCGGTGGCCGCGGCCCCGCTTCTTCCGGTGTAACCCGCGGACGACGACCTCGTAAGAGGAAGGACACCGCACAAAGTGTTGCGAGATAAGGTAATGATCTGCGACCGTTCGACAGAGACCAACGGTAGATGAGTGCGCGTCCGCTCGGAAGGGGCCTTACAAAGTATCCACCGACCTCACGGCAACACCACCGGTCGTATCCACGCCCCTTCGACTGCTTGGCGTCTAGCGGTCGTTGCAACACCTGACTACAAGGAGTTGCAACTATGGCAGTGACGAAAAGAGCACGAAGGGCTCGGGGAGCACCTCCGAAGAACGCTGCCCGCGCTGACTATGATCAGCTGATGAAACAGAGAATGGGCAATTCTGAAGCCTGCCGGATCGTCGGGATCAGCCGAAGCTCAGGCACGCGGTGGCGCCACGGCCACACCGCCACCTCAAAGAGGGGAGTGGTCACGAAGTACCCGCCGAGCTCACGACAAAGACCATCGGTCACCTCCGTCCATTTCCTCTCGGAGACGGAACGAATCACGATCGCGGACCTGCTCCACGCCATACGAAGCGTCCGAACCATTGCCAGGGAGCTTGGGCGCAGTCCCTCAACCGTGAGCCGAGAGACCCACGGAACACCCACCAGCCCTCCGGCAACTACCGGCCACGGACAGCCCAGCGCAGCGCCGAACCCAGGCGAAGCCGACCCCGGACCGGGAAGATCGCTGCCAGTGCAGAGCTGGCAGCGTTCGTCAGGACCCACCTCCTCGAACGCTGGAGCCCACGCCAGATCAGCAACCGGCTCCGTACGGAGTTTTCCGACCGTACCGAGATGCAGGTCGTGCCTGAAACCGTCTACCAGGCGTTATATGGGCGCGGAAACCTCGATCTTGCGGTCAACCCTGCCCTGTCCCCGGGTCCGGACGAACCGGACGCCGACCCCGCAGGAGGAAAGAACACCGCACCAAACGGTTCCCAGATATGGTGATGATCCGCGACCGATCAGCAGAGGTCACCGGGAGACTGGTACCCGGGCATTGGGAAGGCGACCTCATCATCGGGAAGGGAAGCTGCTCAGCGATCGGAACCCTGGTGGAACGCACCACACGATTCACGATCCTCGTGCGCCTAGCCGGCAACAGAGGAGCAGAGAACCTCCGCGATCGGCTGGCCGAGTCGATGAGCGCGCTCCCGGAACATCTACGTAAGTCGCTGACCTGGGATCAGGGCACCGACATGGCCTGCCACCAGGACTTCACCCGCCGGACGCTCATCCCGGTCTACTTCTGCGATCCCGCAAGTCCTTGGCAACGCGGGTCCAACGAGAACACCAACGGAATACTCCGGAGCAACTCGCTAGACTCATCTCACCACCGACAGAATCATGGGCTGTTGCAACGACCGCTGAATTCCGCCGCCGTCACAAGGCCTCAATTTCCGACCGCCACCGACAACACACCAGCCTAGCGTCGAAGGCAGGAGGAGCCGGACGCGAAAGCGGACTGCCGGTGCGGGACTGACGCAGTTCTCGAAAACGCATCGTCTAGAGCGCGGAAGCCCACGCCAGATAGTCACAAACCCTTTCCTCACCCGCGTCAGGCACGAACGCGCCTCCCCCAATCCCAAGAACGAGTTGGGACCTACTCGCCGGTCTTATCTCATCGAAATCTGACCATCGCCTCCGCTACAATTAGTCGGGTTGTCCACCCCAGCTACGTCTTCAGCTTCAAGGACACAACCGCCACAAATTCGGTGGAAACGAGCATCATGACTACCGATCTCGGCATCATGCAACCGTCTTCCAAAATGGAATGGATATAATGAAGGCAGAACCGTTAACTCAGGGACTTCGGGAGGACTGGAGTTCAAAATTTGGTATGCCCCGAATTCATCAGCACTCCGTCCGCCGGACCGAATTCCCAATCGGCGCTTCGGCAATCAGCAAAATACCTGTAATAACCGCTCCCAAATGGAGTAACAGTCACCGGTTTCACCTCGACGTAATGTCAGTACTTAATCCATCAGATGAGTTGGTCGTGACCTTGCATGGAGCAGCCCTACCGACAAAGCGCTCGGCTCAAAGGTTTGAAAGAGTGAAGTCACTAAAACCTGACCATTTGGCTATCCTCGCCTTCTCCGATCCGGGCATGCTTTTAGACGATGAAATACTACTCTCCTGGTATTTGGGTGTGGACGGATGGGATCCGCTTGAGGATATGGCAGCTGTGATCGATAACGCGCGGCACAGCGTAGGTGCTTCCCGGGTGCTGATCGTTGGCGGTTCCGGCGGGGGGTTTGCTGCCCTCCGGCTTGCGACGGTCGTTCCAAACTCGTTCGCCTGGGTCCAGTCACCCCAGATCGAGATTGCCTCCTACATCCCAAGTGTAGTAAAGAAGTATTTTGAAGTGTGTTGGCCGGGGCAGAACTCCGAAGAGATTATGAAAAAGTATCCAGACAGATTTTCGCTGTCGTCGCTCTATCGAAATGAGGACTTTCGCGCCAACTTCTTCTATTTGCAGAACCTGAACGATCCAAGCCACCTCACCAGTCACTATCGGAGCTTTCACGACATATTTTTCGGCCCAAACGCGCGAACTATCCGCTCAGACGAAAATATCGAATTTTTTATTCAAAACTCAGAGAATAAGCGACACGGTCCCCCAACCGGTCCCGAATTCGCTGGTCTACATGACCTCGTACTGAAACAGTTTCGCCGGATGCAGGTTACGTAGCGACAACCGGATCTAACCGAGACCAACCCAACGTACGCCGGAGGGCACCAAATATTTTGGCAACAGCTTCGCTCTAACGATATGAAATTTAGCCCGGATCCTTCATGGCTGTAGGTGGGCGGTTGGTTCTCCACCGGTGTGATTTTGTGGTTTTGGGCTCGTTGGCTGGGTCTGTTGTCGTTCGATTGGCGGGGGTGCGTCTATGGTTTTCGTCAAGCGGCTGTGGCCGGTCGTGGTTCGTAGAAAGTTCCGTCTTTGAGCATGGCGTAGAGGGTGTCGCAGCGGCGGCGGGCGAGTGCAATCAGGGCTTGGTTATGTCTTTTAACCGGCCCGTTTTCGGTCGTAGTAGGCTCTGGATGGTGGGTCCTTGAGCGCCGCGAAGGCGGAAAGGAGCAGGGCTCTTTTGGGGATCTTGTTTCCCTTCCGTGACGGGTGGTCCCCGCGGATGGATGTTCCGGACCGCCAGGTCACGGGGGCCAGGCCGGCGTAGGAAGCCAAATGCCCGGCGGTGGCGAAGTCTTTCCCGACGATCTCGGTGGGGGTTCGCGCTGCGGTCCTGACTCCGACCGCCGGGAGCGATGTCAGGACCGGGTGAAGATGGTGGGCCTCCACGAGGGCTTCGACCTGGGTGAAGACCGTGTCCCGGGATTCGCGGATGTCCGCGAGCATCCTCGCTAACTGGGGTAGCACGATGGTTGCCCCGTTCGTTCGCACGACGGCTACTGTTTGCTGATCCAAGGCGGCGATGATGTCCGCGGCGAGGCGTTCACCCATGCGGGGCGCCTGCTTTATGAGCCGGTTCCCGATCCGGCGTCGACCTGCGTGGCGTAGCGCTTCGGGGCAGGCCAGGTACGCAGCAGATCCAGCACGGCGGGGTGGTCTAAGCGTGGGCCAAGGACTCGTTCCAGAGCCGGATGAATCTGGGTCAGCAAGCCCCGGATCTGGTTCGACGTGGCGGTGGCCTACTTAACGAGGTCGTTGTCGAAGCCGCAAAGCATGGTTAGTTCGGCGAGCTGTTCGTCGGCGACCTGGATTGATCGCAGCGTGTGGGGCATGGACCGGGCGGCTTCGGCGATGATGAACGTATCGCGGGCATCCGTTTTTGCTTCTCCGGGTGCAGGTCAGCGATCCGGCGCGTATTCCCATACTTTGGCGGGAATCCGCAGACTACTTGTGCGTGCTCGGGTGATGATTTTCCGGCAGTGGCGGAGAGCCGGAACCGCCTTCGTTTGATGTCCCAGCCGCAGGCTCATACCTGGGTGAGTATTTGATCCTTTGAGCGCCACTTGATCGTGTGGTTCAGTCCCAGTGTTCGGGCAAGAAGCCGGTGGTGGGGTTGAGCACCACTGGCGCTCCCCGTTCCGGATCACGCGGTGGCCACAACCGTGTGTTTGCGCATGCTGTAGCTGGCCGTCACAACCCAGACAGCGTTGTGGATGATCCGGTCCATGATCACGTCGGCGTGGACGCCGCAGCCGGGACGTTGGTGCCACTCCATTTGCTGATACTTGGAGCAGAAAACGGACGGGGTCTCGCCTCAACGACCTTCCATCAACTCCAGCAGCATGTCCCGCATCAATTCTCTTGCCCTATCCAGCGACCACTCGTCAATCACCTAGAGAGTGAAGGCCGCATAACTCCGCGAGGACTTCACGGGCCTGCCAAGGGGCCCTCTATGGTTTTCGTCAAGCAGCTGTCGGTAGGTTTTCTTGTTCCCGGGTCTTCGTAGAGTGTTTCATCGCGCAGCATGGCGAAGAGGACATCGGAGCGCGGTGATTTGGCTGACAAGGTCATCAACGAAGCCGAATAGCACCCCGAGTTCAGCTAGTGCCTCGTCATCAAGGTCCACGGAACGCAGCGTATGCGGCATGGTGCGGGCCGCTTCAGCACTGATCGCCGCATCGCGGGCGTCAGTCTTCGCTTGACCGGGGTGGAGATCCGCGCACCGGTGCATCGTCAGACCAGGTGAACAGCCCACTTCGGCACCAGCAGATCGGGCCACTGCCACGGGCAGCACACCAATAGTTGCGTGCTGATACACGATAACCATGACACGACCATGGTCGGGGAGCCCCGAGAGGACCTCCCAGATCCTCGTTTCGCCCTGCGGCAAAGCCCGGTCCTTAAGCTTCTTTCTGGCCAGGTTCATTGCCACGGCGTGGTGGCCAGTCTTGCCGACGTCCAGACCGAGATAAACATCGATACTTTCTTGCTCCACGAACATGATCACCCCGTTGACACGCCACGAAACTGAGGTGTCGGCTGGTCGGGCGGAGGGAGCCGCATCCTCGTTACGAAGAACCCGATGATCCTGCCTCTATCAGCGATCGCCCTGCCGTCAAGCTGACCCGGTGGCACCATCCCCCGGATCATGAGTGGCTAGGGGCAAAAACCATGCCGGGGCCGTCCGGCCAACACACCCATAACCTGCGACTGGAGCGGGCTAAGAAAAAGGTAACGGGTCTTGCGCCACCATAGGCTTTCTTAGGTCGAAATCCTGACGTAGTGAGCACGGATTGGGCTCTTGCAGACATGCTTGGCGAACGCCCAGCCCAGATACGACCTTCCTGATCCCGTGATTCCGTGGAGACACCGTTTGGCGCCCGGTCCACGAACGAGCAGGTGCCAAGCTGCCTGGACACTTGCTGGTTCAGGCCACGCTCGTCCAGCAGGTCGATGCGGCGCATGTCCGCATTCGGATAGCGCAGCCTCGCCCACCGGATGAGCCCAGTGATCTTAGAAAAGGAATCAATCGATAGTGGCTCGTCCTGGGGGTCGATCGCGTCCGGTAACTGGTAGGCGTTAACCTCTCGAAGCTTGTGTTCAGGGTCCCCATGGAGGCGGCTCATCGGGGACCTCCGGAGTAGTAGGCGCTGCCCCGAACCTATTCGCCATCATCATTGTCCGGCCTGTCCGGGACGTGCTCAATCTCGTCTTGTCCGGCATCAAGGTTCGACCGCAAATCCGCGTAGCATGGTGAGCGGATCGCACCCCGTAAGGCCAGTCCGCAGACCGCTTCGACCTTGGCCGGGAGAACCGTCGTGAGAGCCGCGAGACTCGGTTCGCTCGAAGAACCGTGAGACTGTCGCATTCGGGGCCACATTCCCCACGACACCGGCACTCGTACTCGGGATGTCCAGATCAGAATCGTGTTCACCGCCTCCGACGCTCATGACCGCCAACAAGCCCAGAATTGCACTGGGCCGACGCCAGGCACCAGAGGAAACGAACTGGCCCAAACGGACCCCGGACCAGTTCCGGAAGCCGACCGCATCGCCAAAGGACGTGGCCACGTTCAAGACTGCATAGGACACCTGCGCTCCGTCGTGTCGACAAAAGGTGGCAGGACGACCTGGGTGATTTTGGACAACATAGGCGTGCTTCTGGCTGGGTCCCCAGGTAGGAGCCAAGAAGGTATGGGCCCAATCAGTAATTCTGGTCAGTGGAAACGTGAGTCAAGAATTTCAATTTCCCAGTCCGAACCATACGCCGCCTAAACGCTCCCTGTGGCATCCATTTTGATGAACCAACGGGGCTAGGCACCGCTACCCCACAATATGTTGACATTGATTTTACGTTCATTCAGAAAGCGGATATTCGACCATCATCGCTCACGCCGTCGTCATTTATATAACCCTCTCAAAACGCAGTTCCCGGCTGGTCAACCATACACCGCGCGTGTCAATTACCTTCTTCCCGACCAAGCTCGAAAGAGAGACCTCTGTGAACTCCGAATGATCGACAAGCAGTACAACCACGTTAGCATCGGCAAGAGCACCGTCCAGCTCTTGATGCCGAATGTTCGGATGAACTCGGAGGACCTGCGGAATATTGTCGATGTGCTTTTCAACCAACCTAATATCCACAGACAAATTATTTTGGGCATAACGTTTCACAATGTCCACCGCCGGAGACTGCCGGAGGTCATCAATGTTTGCCTTATAGGACAAACCCAAAAATGCCACAATAGGATTATCTACTCGCAAAACTGCCTGCGTGACCTCTTCAACTACGTGGAATGGCATTCCATCATTCACTTGTCGGGCAGCCCTCATCAAATTAGTTAAATCCGGCGCGGCATCAATTACAAACCAAGGATCGACGGCAATGCAGTGCCCACCTACACCGGGTCCGGGACTCAAAATGTTAACTCGCGGATGGTGGTTCGCTAGGCTGATTAGTTCCCAGATATCTACTCCGAGTCTCTTACTCACCATCGATAACTCATTCGCGAAAGCGATGTTAACATCACGATAAGAGTTCTCTACCAGTTTCGACATTTCCGCTGTTGTCGCATCCGTCAAATGTATCTCGCCCTTGCAGAAAACCTCATACAAAACTTTGGATTTCTCGGCAGCTTCACGAGTAATCCCGCCGATGATCCGGTCGTTGGTAACCAGTTCGATCATTACCCTTCCCGGGAGCACCCGCTCGGGACAATGCGCCACCAAAATCTGGGGCCGACCGCTTTCACCGTTCAGGCTCAAGTCCGGCCTAAGCGCTATTAGATACTCACCGAGATGGATTGTCGCCCCGGGAGGGGAGGTTGATTCAAGAATTATTAGCTCGCCGCCGGCAAGTTTCGGCGCAATATTACGCGCGGCCGATTCTATATAAGATAAGTCAGCACTTTTATCGTCATTAAAAGGGGTCGGTACAGCAACAATGAACACGTCGGCTGCCGGAGTCTCCGTTGAGGCGGACAAATTGCCTTGTGCTACTGCCCCGCTCACGTGCACTCGGAGGTCAGGCTCGACAAAAGGGACCTCTCCTCGATTGACCGAATCTACTGTCTCCTGATTCACATCAACCCCGACAACTCTTATCCCATTGGTCGCAAGGATCGCGGCAGTCGGCAACCCGATATAACCGAGACCAATAACGGCCACTTTACTGATCATATTCACTAGATCTTCCTTAAACTGTCACGTGTTCGGCAGGTAAACCGAAAAATTTTACATCAGCGGTAGCTAAAAGTATCTCCGACTCGACGTTCCAAGTGTGTCCATGGTTCCGGCGGTGCTGAAAATAATTGAAACGATCCGCAGCATAAACCGATCCACCTTCTTCCACGAGAGACTGCAGAAACCCTGTATCTTCCCCTCGCGATACAGCTTCAAATGGGCGCCCGGTGAATATATCTCTTTTACCCATCAATGTTGGGCCCATAACCATCCGAGTGAACCGATGCTCCTTCTCCGGGAAACGCAGCAAGGTTGCATTGCTCGCTTCTAGATACATGTAGTGAGCTTGTTTCCCTACGATGTCAGATCCAGAATATCCAAGCGCATGGACCAAATCCGACACATATCGAGGCCCGTAGAAATCGTCGTCGTCCATTTTAGTCAGAACTTCACCACTTGACGCAGCAACACAAGCGTTGAGGCATTCACCCAGCGATAAGCTCGAATCTCCTCTAAGCAAAACCACTTGGCCTAAGCCGTACTTCTCACTGAGCTCGTCAATCTTCTTTTTAGAAACATCGAAGCCATGCGTAAGCAGGACCAATTCAAGGTCGATATCGATCTGAGAACCGAGAGTATGGAACACATGTTCAAGTTGGTGAGGTCGAATAGTGGAAACTAATGCTGATACGTTTTGTCTTGACACAGGACAATGCCTGGAAGGGAGAACTGCTTGAACGACATTTTCAGCACGATGGGCATACGTATGTTCAGCCCAGATTTTTCGCTGCGCCTTATGGATCAGCCGATCGGCCAGTTCGGGGTTGCGGACCAAGGCGCGTGACATCTGTTCAGCTTCAGCCCTTGTTTCCACTGTAACCAACTCGTCGGCCTCGAAGAAATGACGAGTTGCCTCGCTCGGCGTGCTCAGGACTGCCGCCCCGGCTGCCGTAATCTCGAATATCCGGCGAGCACACATGCTTGGCGAATCGACGACCGAATTCACATTGAGAAAAACCTTATACGCCTTATAGGCTGTCAGCATCTGAGCATAGTCCAGGGTGCCTACTACACGTTCACTAATGGGATATGGAAATTGGTAGCGATCCTCGCCTCCTAGCTGCCGGGAGTAGATTTCAAGGCCCGTGTCCATCTTTGATGAAGCATCAAGAGCTCCAGTCAGCAGAAAGTCCATTTGTTTTCTGCGCTCAGGGTACTTATCGGCGAAGTACATACCCGCAAAAGCGATATCCCGTTCTCGCCATCCGAAACGCGGCCGAACCGGATTATGAATTGCCGGCTGTGCAGCAAAAGGCAACACATGCACATTCGAATGACCGAGATCTCTCACGTAAGCGGATATCATTCCGGAGTCACTGGTGAAAACCACGTCAAACTCGCGCGCTGCCGCCAAGAAATCCGAATAGTGTGGCGGGTCTTCCTTGTTCCACAGCACTGTTGGGATACTTCTATTGCGACACCACGCCATCAAGTCGAGGAACGGCTCTTTCGGTCCTGACTCACCAGTAATCTGATATCGCCAGTCCCCTTTGTTTCCAGCCCACGCTGATTCCACGAATAAGAAGTCAACGACCGTACTCTTCAGTTGTTCTTTCCAGGTATCCCGACCTAAGGCGAAAGTATTCCACTCGAAACCGAATGCTATTGCCGAAAAATCATCGAGTATGACTGCTACCGTAAGATCCTGTCTCCGCGGGGGTCTCTGTGCCAGTTCTGCTGGCGAGAACTGAAGTCGACGGCTGCTGCCACGACCAGTCCACCCGGCTTGTGCACCGTGCACGTTTTCCAACCGCAACATTCCATGCTCAGACCGCTGGCGGGCTCGAAAAGATCTGAATTGCTTCATCCCGCCCATTCGCACGTGCCATACACCTCGGCGAACACTGTTAATCCAGGACGGTCGCTCGGTCATGCGCTTCTCCTACCAGCCGCACGCTCTAACACCTGGGTTAAGGTTAGGCTGTTTTGTGCCTCAGCCAATATTTTTACAGCAGATTGGTTATTGCCTTTTGCCAGGTGCCTGGCAAAGGAAGCATATGACTGCGTAACCTCCGCCGGCACACCGTCCATAATAAGATCGCCCTTGTCCAGCCAAATAGCTCGCGTACACATCTCCATAATTGTGTCAAGGCTATGGCTGACGAGAAAAACCGTTCCTGCTTTTGACCTCAACTCGTCCATCCGGCGTTTACTGCGGTCACGGAATTGGGCATCGCCTGTATTCAGCGCTTCATCAATGAGGAGAATCTCTGGATCGACACTTGCCGCGATCGCAAATCGCAACCTCGACGACATCCCCGCTGAGTATGACCTCATCGGAAGATGTATTGCTTTATCAAGGCCGGAGAGGTCTAGAATTGATTCGAATTTTTCGTCAATTTCTTTCCGTGTAAGCCCCATAGCCAAGCATCCAAGGACGATATTATGATCCCCTGAGAGCTCGGGTACCAATGCAGCATTAACCCCGAGCATGATCGGCATACTAGAGGCGTAAATCGCCCCGCTCGATGGCTTGCTCCCGCCGCTAATCAGTCGCATTAAGGTGCTTTTCCCGGATCCGTTTCTACCAACGATACCGACGGATTCGCCGCGCTCGACCACCAACGACATCTCATTAAGCGCATCCACAGAAACCATCGGCGTCTGACCAAGCAAACGCCTAATTGCTCGACTTGAACCGGTTTCTCCGCCTTTGGCATGAACCTCGGTCGATGGCACCCGATACTTCATACTTACCTTGTCGATAACTACTGTTGCGCGTTTGCCCCGAACTACTGGACCTGTATTCCTACTCGCGGCCATATGACTCTTCCGCCTTCCAGAAGTAAACAAATCCGATTGCCAATGCGCTGAACGCCCAGGCCGCTAAAATTGCCCACGATTGCCATTCCGGTACCGTGGCATATAGAACGCAATCTCTCACGATATCTAGAATCTGGTAAAGGGGATTTAATTTAATAATATCGAGGACAGTTTGATTTATGTTCAGATTATCAAAAGAAAAGAATACCGCAGAACTATACATCCACACGCGTAAACCGAAGGTTAATAGGTGGGTCACATCATTAACGGTCGAGATTACCCTGGCTAAAATAAGCCCGATTCCCAAGTTGAGGAACGCCTGTAAAAGCAGAGCGGGAAATATCAGAGCCCACAACCAGGTAATCTCCTCCGCAGGTGGAAATATTAGAACTAGCACAAGCATGGTGATGATTACGGGAACTCCCGCCAGTATTTCCCGTATGTTTACCGCCATGGGCAACGTAGCCCGCGGAAAGTTGAAGGCCTGAATAACGGCACGGCTGTTCTGGATCGAGCGTGCACCATTAGTAATCGCCCGCGAGGTAATTTGGAAAAGAAAAACTCCAATGATTAGGTATCCGATGAAATTTTCTATTCCACGACCGGTCTGCAGAAGGATCCCAAAAATTAAGTAGTAAGTTAGTCCGTTCAGCACCGGATTCAAAATCATCCATGCGCTACCCAGTCGGTCCCGCCTATTTCCACTTTGTACTCGGGCCTTTGCATCATAAAATATAAATTGACGATGTTCCCAGATTTGAAGGAGATACTGGAGAAATCCAGGCCGAGCGCCGACCCGGATCATGCCGCGGGTATCAACCGGCAGCGAAATTATGTCTGTCGATTCCGGGGTAACTGGCCCGTGTGACCGAGTTGGTTTTGTCATGAGGATTGCGTCTCCAGAAGGGCATATGCGTTCAGAACCACGCCCGCATTTTTCTTCCATGTCCGGTCCGCTAAGACGCGTTCCCGTCCCGCAGCACCAATCACAGTTGCCAAGGGTGTCGGGTTCAGTCCATCTTCGCGGATAAGAGCGCGTATGCTGCGCGAAAGCGCAAAGGGATCGTCTGTAGCTGTAAGTACTCCGGTCACTAAGTCCTCGACTATCTCTCGCATGGCGGGTAAGTCACTCGCTACCACCGGCCGCGCACATGCCATGGCCTCCACCGGTTTGAGGGGCGTTACTGCCCGGGTGACATCCAAATTCTTTCGCGGGACAACGAAGACATCTATGGCCTGATGATGGAGTCGTGCGTGTTCGCGTAACACCCGCCCGGTAAATGTAACCGAAGCTGCAATGCTCAAATCAACAGACAATTTTCTCAGGCGAGGTAGCGCAACCCCATCCCCCACAATCAGACAACGCAGTCCGGGGTAGGCCGGCACGAGAATCGCAAAGGCGCGCAACAAGTCATCAAGACCTTCATAGTCGACGATGCTGCTCACTGTGCCTATATAGACACCAGCCGCAGGCAGTCCGAGAAGTTCGCGTGCATTGCTCGAGGCCATGGGCTCGTCGAGGTACTCGTCGCCCACAGCATTAGGACACAGCAGAATGCTGCCGGGATCCACTCCTTTGTCCACGATGTCCTGCTTCATAGCCTCGCCTAATGTCACCACCAGGCCGGCACTCTGCATAACCTGCGCTTCACTTTCAGTGAAAAGCTTATAGCGCTCGCTCTGCTTTGCCGCATCCGGCCGGCTCGACGCCCAAGTGTCAGCGAGCTGGCCTCGCACCTCGTAGACCCAGGGAATGCCGAGAACCCGCGCAACTTCGCGGACCACCAACCCGTTAACAAAGTGAGTTGTGGTGTGTAACACCGCAGGGCGAACCCGTAACGCCAGCGCCAGCAGTTGCTCCGCCTGCTGCTGAAGCCTGGCATCAAAACCCTTCGCAAGGCGCCCAGGGAGCAACCGGTGGTAGACGACACCGTCAATGAGATCGACGTCCGCAGCGAACAGTTTTCCCACCTGTACCGGATAGCCGACACGAGTAGCAGCATGAACGTGCCACCCGGCATCGTGCTGTGCTTTCAGGATTGAATGCGAACGTTGGGCGTAGCCGCTACCGGTATGCGGCAAAGAGTTCGTAAGCACGTGCAGCACGGTGCGTGGAAGGGGGGTATACCCATTCACCGGGGTCAGTGTGGGCGTCCACCCCTCGAAGACCCTGCGCTCGGAGGCTAGACGCTCCGCGGCGCTGAATCGATCAGCAGCCTGAAGCGATTCAATCGCACCGCTCATGTCGCCGTCATACCAACGCCGTCGGGCAACTGTTCGACTAACATCCCGGGCACCAGAAACCTGCGCCAGAGTAATGAACTTGTCGGTCAACGCGGTGTATCCAGCCGCCAAAGCAACCTCAGCCAGCAACGCGGGCCGGGACGGCGGCTCACCGGCCTCAAGCGCCGCGGTGAGCACCTGCTCGGTGCGCGCCCTGTCCCCTTGGAGGTAGGACGATATGGCCTGCACCAGAGGACCTCGCCCAACAACCGAGGCCAAACCCGCCCCGCGATCAACGAAGCCGCTGGGCAGTCTCCGCGAAACCTGCAAAAACAGCAGGAAAGGGTCGTCGCCCAGGTGCCGGAATACTGTGACGCCTAACAACCGAGCATTGCGCAGCACCGATAGTGGCTTCACCGGTGGGGACCGCCGGCAATCTCAGCCAACAGGTCGATATAGCTCTGTGCCAACGCCTCTACATCTGCGTTGTTCTCCACCCAGGCACGCCCGGCGCCATTCACCTGAAGCAGCGATCGATCGGCCTGAAGCGACTTCCACATTTCAGCGAGTTCCTCAGGCGAGGATGTAACAACGTGGCCTGATTCCGCGTCTTCAAGAATTTTCCGCGCCTCACCCAGCACAATGCCGGTGATGTGACGACCTAACGACAAAACCTCATAGGTTTTGGAAGGAATGGTGGTCTCAAAGGATTTCCAGTCGTCCCGCAGAGACACGATGCAGCTATCGGTCCGGTCATAAAACCCCATCACTTCAGGCCCATGGACCGGCTGATGAAATTCGACAGGTGCCTTCAACTCCTGTGCCAGATGCATCAGGTCGGCGCGCTGCACTCCGTTGCCCACCATGGTAAGACGCATTTGCTTACCGACAAGGGCTGCCGCCCTGATCGGTACATCCAGTCGTTGGCTTTCTCCATGGTTACCGAGGTAAAGCACTTCAAGCCGGTCTGACTCCATCGGGCGTGGCGGAAGTTTGTCCAGAGTATGAAGATCGACCCCGTTGCTCACAGTTGCGACGTTCTTCAGGCCACGGTCACGCAGAGTGCGAGCGAATCCGTGGGTGACAGTCACCACCAGTTCAGCCCGGTCCTGGATGGCCATAATGATTCGCTCGACTACCCCTTTGGCGCTGCCCTGAACGAGCCGCGCATCCCGAGCGATGTCCGGCCAGGCATCCCGCATATCGACAACGAGCGGTCGTTTCAGGATCCGAGAGACAACATAGCCGGCCCCGAGGATAGGAAGGCTGGGCACAGTGACGACAACGACGTCGGGCCGCTTTGCCATCAATGCGGCTGGCACAGTGCAGGCCGCCGAAAACAAGTGGTTGCCTAACCGGCCCAGGCGAGTGTTGCGATGCCAAAGGAACGGAACCCTACGGATGCGTTCTCCATATTCCCCCAAGGAACAGAGGAATGGCCTTCCTGCGACGCTGCGGGGCAGCGTTCGTCGGCCGTGAGGCGCATGCGCCACGGGAGCAACTACATCGATATCCCATCCCGCAGCGCGGAAGGAACGAATGAACTGTGTCCATCTTCTCTGCGGCGGACTGTGCTCAGGGGCATAAGAATGCGTCAGCAATAAGATACGCAACGTACACCCCCAAAGTGTCTAGGTTGCTTCGTGTCAATAAGGATCAGGATCAGGATCAAGTGTAGACCTCGGGCAACCATTCCCCTGTTCCGGTGTCTTTTCGCATGATATGAGCCTAGGACTGCGTATTAATCATTAGGGCATACCGCATCATAAAGGCGGCCATGGCGTCACGATTGATCGCGGCATAGGGTTTGAAGGTGCTCGTACCGTCAGCCGAGGTCCACCCTCTGCTGATGCCGGTCGAAGCCAGCCAGGAAATCTGTTTGAAGTAGACATTGTCCGTTGGCACGTCTTCAAACGGCGCAGCCGCGGTGTCCTCAAGGGCACCCCGATCGGCAAACCGGTAGAGGAATACAGCCATAGCGTCACGAGCCACCGGGCTCAACGGCCGGAAGATCCGGGAACCATCATCATGGGGCCAACCAGTGCTGATTTTTTCGGCAGCTAGCCAGGCGATCTCTTTGTAGTACACGTTGTCCGTTGGCACATCAGCGAACGGTGAAATTGCCGGTGGCGTGTACTCCGGGGATCCAGCCAGTCGATAGATGAATACAGCCATCGCGTCCCTCGCGATCGGTGTTACCGGTCGAAAGGTTGAAGTCCCGTCGCGCCCGGTCCAGCCTGTGCTGATGCCAGTCGACGCTAACCACGAGATCTCCTTGGAGAACTGCAACGTCGGCGGAACATCATTAAAAGACCGCGCAGGGAATGCGGTGGTGCTCGGCGCGACAACCGATGCGCCGGCTTCGACAGTCACTATCTGAGCCGAAGTTTTGAGGACCTTGCCGGGAACCCACTGAGACGCACCCGTAACCGTTGACTCATCAGGTCGAGGATCATCAAGGTAGAGCCGGTAGGCACCAGGTTCAAGCGCTTCAAAGGTGTAAGTACCGTCAACCACCAGTTGCGACTCCACCGCAAGGGGCGTATCAGCGCAGGGGCCTTCGGTGGGAGGCGGCACGATAGGTTGCAGCTGCCCACTGGACGGCGAGACACCAGGCTCCGAGTTCGTAACAGGAGCGGGAAGCGCATAAACACAGAGCTGATCGTCCGAACCCAAACCAAGCACCGTGCCGGTGACCTGACCAAAATCGTCAGCTGCAGAAACCGGAGAAACCCCCACACCCATCATCAGGCTTGAGACAACGAGGCCCGAGAAAACAGCTGTGGTCCGCCGATTGGCGCTTCGTTGAATCGATGACTGATTGCCTGGACGCGCCGATTCGGCACTGGTCATACTGTCTCCCCTACAGATACGAATGATCGATTCATCGTATGGGTGAGATCCCGGCTAAATGGGACGTAAGGGGCTATTGAGGCGAAGCGTAATCAAAACGTCACTCGCGAAACGGGCTATTTTCCCGGTTTTGGACCAGCGGTATTCCCGCCCCGAAGCTTCGCGTAATAGAGGACACCCAGGCCAACAAGACCGATGATTACCAGGCCCCTGGTGATCGGGCTGGAGCCAATTGAGGCCTCCTCAGACGCGGCGCTGGCATCGACAACGGCTGCCTCACTTGGGGAAGGCGAGGGCGACGGCGTTGCTGAGCGGGTCGGCGATGGTGTCGGTTCAGGGGACTCAGACTCTTCAGGCTCAGCCGACTCGGATTCCTCTGGTGACGGCGTCTCTTCCGGTTCCTCGGTCTCCTCATTCAGGTCCACCACAGCACCGGTCTCCGCAATCCAACGGAAATCCGTATAGAAGAAGTTCGATCGATCGATGAGATTGCCGGTGCCCGGTTCGATCAGATAACCCGTGGGTGGATGGATCAGGTAACCAGTGGTTGGGTCGATCGTGAAGCCGGTGGCTGGATCAGTCGCCGGAGGCGGGGGTTCAGGCGCTGGCTCCGGTTCTGGCTCAGGCTCTGGTGCTGGGGCTGGCGCTGGGGCCGGAGCCGGGGCTGGCGCCGGAGGATTAGTTGTAGGCGCAGGGGCCGGCTCGGCCGTCGGCACCGGCAACGGCGGCTCTTCCGTGGCGTGGACCGCGCCCACACCCGCTCCAACAGTGAGCGAGGCCGCGGCTAGACCGGCGAGAGCCCGGCGCATCAATAATCCCATGGGTCCTAATTCTACGATGCAGCGGTCTGAAGATAGTCACCCAGGGTGTCGTTGTCCAGCGCTTCGGCAATGTCCGCGATTGCGGCGTCGTCCTTCAGAATAATCGACTGACCATCCGCGGAGGTGCCGATTCCCAGGTTCGGCAACGTGAAGAATTGCACATCATCGCCACGAATATTCCGCAACGAGAGCGCCAATCCGCCGGCGGTCGACGCGTCCAGACCCTCGTCAACACTCAGGTATGGGGATGCCTGAGCGACAATTTCGTTGATCTTGAGCGGATTGGTGAGTGTTTCCGCGGTCAGAAACTTGGACATGATCGCCTTAATGAACAACTGCTGGTTCTTCACCCGTTGGTAGTCGCCGTCAGTGAAGGCGTACCGCTCACGGACAAACTTCAACGCCGACTCGCCCCGCAGATTGATCTCGCCCTGGTCGAAGAATTCGCCGTCGGCACCGCGTGACTGGAACGCGATCTCATTATTGACCGTGACCCCGCCCAACGCGTTAGTTAGCCCGGTGAACCCCTCGAAATCAATGATCGCGACGTGGTCGATGGGCGCATCGAACATGCCCTCAAGCGTCTGCACCAGCAGCGGCACTCCCCCAAATGCTGTGGCCGCATTGATCTTGTGCTCGCCATAGCCGGGAACGTCAATCCAGGTATCGCGCATGATCGACATGACGTACACACCCTCGCGGTTGGCGGGAATGTGCATCAGCATCATGGTGTCCGAGCGGCCTGCATTCGGCACGCCGGGCAGGTTTTCGGTTTCGCCGCTGCCGCCGTTCTCGTCACTGCCGAGCAGGAGGATATTGCGGGCCTCCTCTGCGACCGGAGACCGGGTGGGGCGGTCGGTGGTTTCGGGGAAGACTTCCTCGATGGTCTCGGTCTGCGTGTTGTACGTATTCGCGAGGTTGAATAAATACCCGCCGGCAACGAGGCCGGCCACCAGCACCAAGGCGAGCGCCGCGATGAGCACAATGCGTACCGGACGCTTCTTGCGAGCGCTCCGCTCGACGGGTTCTTCAAGATAGTTTGACACGACTGGTTTCCCCTGACATGAGACAGCTCCCCATCCTAACCATCAACCGTGGGAAGAAGCTGGGAGGCGCAACCAGCAGGATCGGCCGGCGGTGTCGTGACTACTAAACTGGCACCATGCGTGCCTCCCGTCTCTCAGCCCCGCTCGCCGTCGTCGCCCTTGGCCTGACGGCGTGTTCGCCGATCGTTGGGGTGGAGGCAGCCGCCGACGCCGCCAACCCCGAGTGCGCGTCGGTCATGGTGTCGCTGCCTGACCTCGTTGCCGAGAACGAGCTGCGCGAAACCAACAGCCAGGCGACCGCGGCGTGGGGCGACCCCTCGCAGGTGGTCCTCCGGTGCGGCGTCGCCGTGCCCGGCCCAACCACCGATGCCTGCGCGTCAGTGAACGGCGTCGACTGGATCATCCAGGAAGAGGAAGAGGTCTGGCGAGCCACCACCTACGGCCGCGACCCGGCGGTGGAAGTGCTGTTCGACCCGAACGAAATGCCGTCGAGCACCATCCTGGTTGACCTCGGTACGGCCGTCTCGGTGGTCGAGCAGGATTCCGAATGTCTCAGCGTCGACGACGAACTGGAACTACCCGAAGGCTCATGATGGATCACGCCGCCCCCACTCCCCTGTCCGGACGCCAGCTGCACCTGACCCACGGTGAGTACAGCGCCGTCGTCGCCAGTGTGGGAGCGTCGCTGCGTGAACTGCGGTTCGGCGGACGCGACCTGATCCGCTCCTACGACGCCGACGAGATCCGCCCCAACTACCGCGGCGCAATCCTGGCCCCGTGGCCCAACCGGGTGGTCGACGGTACCTACACGTTGGACGGCGCCACCCACCGGCTCAGCCTCACCGAACCCGAGCGTAGTCATGCCCTGCACGGGCTCCTCGCCTGGGAGGACTGGGAGACTGCCGACCAGAGCGACTCCTCCGTCCGGCTCCGCGCGACAGTGGTGCCGCAGGAGGGCTACCCCTTCCGGCTTACCCTTGAGACCACGTACACGCTCGACGACGGCGGCCTCACCACCACGGTGACCGCCACGAACACCGGGCCCGACGCCGCCCCCTACGGTGTGGCACCCCACCCCTATCTGGTGGCCGGCGACGGACTGGTGGATGAATGGACCCTGGCCATTCCCGCCGACACCGTCCTGGAAGTAACTGAGGACCGGCTCATCCCCACCGCTCTGGCTGCCGTGTCCGGCGACTTCGACTTCCGTACGCCGCGGCGGATCAACGACACGTTCCTTGACCATGCCTTCACCGGGGTCCAGTACGACGACGGCGCCGCCACGGTTTCCGTGACCGGTCCGGATGGGCACGGCGCAGCGGTCTCGTTTGGTAGCGGCTGCCCCTGGGTGCAGGTCCATACCGGTGACCTGCCCAAGGATCCGGCTGGCAGCAGGCGGGGACTCGCCGTCGAACCGATGACGTGCCCGCCGGATGCGTTCAACTCGGGAACCGACCTGGTGACGCTTCAGCCCGGTGCTGATCACACGGTGAGCTGGCGGATTCACTCAATCTAGGGGTCTTTGCTTGCTGGTTCTGGCGTTGAGATGAGGCCTGGGCCAGGGGTCAGGGGTCAGGGACGCGTGACGGGCCGGGCAGCTGACCGCTCGAGGGCCACCACGTCCCGGCCAAAGGACACCCCCAGCAACAGCAGCGAAGCGGCCGCCACCGGGACCGCGAGCGCGATGGGAGTCACCGGGACCAGGATGATTACCAGCACCACACCCTGGGTGGCGGCGACGACCCGCCGGAAGCTGCTGAACTCCAGTTCGCTTCTGAGCGCGGGGCGTACCCAGGACGCCGCGACATAGAGGTACCTCATCAGCCCAATCAGCAACGCCCACCAGCCGACGGTCAGTGCCACCGGGATCGACAGCACCAGCAGCAGGTTCGCGTCGGTTTCCATGTCCAGGCGAGCGCCAGCCTTGGTGGCTGTGCCGGTGCGCCGGGCCACGGCTCCATCTACGGCGTCCAGCAGCACAGCGGTCGCCGCCAACAGCACCAGCCACCAGGACCTGGTGGGCACAGTCCCCCACAACGACAGCACCACGATGGTTGCGCACCCGCCCGCGAGCACCGCGCGGAACAGAGTGACCCGGTCGGCCGGGCCGGAATAGGACGGCCGACGGCGCACCACGCTGAGCGCCGCTACGGTCACCAGCGTGAGACCGGCAACAACCGCCGCGAGGTTGGTGACGTTGTGGGAATCGTTCAGGGCCAGCAGCGTGATGCCGACGCCAATCGATCCCACGACAGCGCCTGACGCATCGAACAGGGCACGCCTGCTGACTTGAGCCACTGGCCTACCTGCCGGAACTAGACGAGCGAGTTCAATTTGTCGCGCAACCCGTTCAACGCCGGGTCCCGCAGCGTGTTGAAAGCCGGCTTCAGGAAAGGCTGGGCAATCCGCCGGAATCCGTTGAGCTGAAACTCGGCCGTGTACGTGACATGACTGCCCGAACCGGAGGGGACGACGTCGATCGAGTCGAACGAGACCAGCGTCTTGTTTTCGCCGCGCAGCTTGATGTGGCCTTCGCGCAGTTCGGTCACCTCATACCCGATGGGCTGGCGCTTGCCCCGGAATTCAGCTTCTGCATGGTACCGGTGGCCCACGGCTACCGGGCCGATGGAGCGCTTCTCCACCACTGGCGTGCCCGGATCCCACTCGCTGGTGTTCTCGAACTCTTTCAGGAAGGCGAAAGCCCGTGCGGGTGAGAGGGGCGTGCTGATGGTTCCCTTGACAGTAATCATCTGCCCAGTCTACTGATGAGCTGTGCCAACAAGCTGGGGTGCGTCCGCCAGGCTGCAGGGCATAATCGAGTTATGTCTTGCACCTCCTCCGAGCACAGCCAGTCGTACTGGACCACCCGGCCCGGACACGGCGAACTCCGCACCGCTCCCCTGCCCAAACGGGAGACCGAGCAGGCACTGGTTCGCACCCTCTATTCCGGGATCAGCCGAGGCACCGAGACGCTGGTCCACGACGGCCGCATCCCTCCCGAGGTGGCAGCCCTCATGGAGGCCCCCTTCCAGGAGGGCACCTTCGGAGGCCCGGTGAAGTATGGGTACCTCTCGGTCGGCGTCGTCGAGGAAGGACCCGACTCGCTGGTGGGCCAGCGGGTGTTCTGCCTCTACCCGCACCAGGACCGCTATGTGGTCCCGGTGTCCGCTCTGACGGTGATTCCCGACGACGTCCCCAGCGAGCGCGCCGTGCTGGCGGGCGCCGTCGAGACCGCGGTCAACGCCCTGTGGGATGCACGGCCCTGCATGGGCGACCGGATCGCCGTCGTCGGCGGTGGCATGATCGGCGCCGCACTCGCGACGCTGCTGCGCCGGTTCCCGCTGGGACGCCTCCAACTGGTGGACCCGGATCCCTCCCGCGCCACGCTCGCAACGGAGCTGGGCGTGGACTGGGTGCATCCCGACGACGCGGCCGGCAACTGCGACATTGTGTTCCACTGCTCCTCCACAGCAGCCGGCCTGTCCCTGGGGCTGGGCCTGCTCGGCGACGAGGGTGAAGTGATCGAAATGTCCTGGTACGGCACCCGCTCCCCTGAGGTGCCGCTGGGAGCCGACTTCCACGCGCGTCGGCTGAGCATCAGGGCAAGCCAGGTGGGGACCATCGCCGCCCCGCGTCGCGCCCGCC